>WGBK01000401.1 GCA_015494335.1 Gammaproteobacteria bacterium
AACCCCTGGCCTTTACCTTTGCCGGCCTGGTGGTCGGCTCGGTGCTGTTCTCCATGCCCTTCGTGGTGCAGCCGTTGCAGGCAGCCTTTGCCGCCATCGACGAGCAAACGCTTGAGGTTGCGGCGACCTTGCGCGCAACGCCACTGGATCGCTTTCTGACCGTGGTGCTGCCGCAGGCACGTGCGGGACTGCTCAGCGCGGCGGTGCTGGGCTTCGCGCATACCCTCGGCGAGTTCGGCGTGGTGCTGATGATCGGCGGCAACATACCCGGCCAGACCCAGGTGGTTTCCATCGCCATATACGATCATGTCGAAGCGCTGGAATACGGCCGCGCCCACGGCCTGTCGGCAGTACTGCTGCTGATCTCCTTCCTGCTGCTGCTGGCGGTGTACGCGCTGAACCGCCGCTACCCGGTGGCTCGCCGATGAGCATCGATGCGCGATTGCGACTGCGGCGCGGCAGCTTCCGGTTGGAAGTGGATCTGCGGCTGCCATCCTCGGGCGTCAGCGGCATCTTCGGTCCATCCGGTTGCGGCAAGACCAGTCTGCTACGCGCCATTGCCGGGCTGGAAGCGGACTGCGACGGAGAGCTGGTCGTCAATGGTGATTTCTGGCAGGGGCCGGGGCGCTTCCTGCCGACCCATCGGCGGCCGCTGGGCTTCGTGTTCCAGCAACCCGGCCTGTTCGAACATCTGAGCGTGCAAGACAATCTGCTCTACGGTCAGCGGCGCGTGAAGCCGGCCGAGCGTCGCATCGACTGGAAACAGGCGGTGGAATGGCTCGGCATCGGACCGTTGCTGACGCGCATGCCGCGGAGTCTGTCCGGCGGCGAACGACAACGGGTGGCGATTGCGCGGGCACTGGCGCTGAGTCCGGCGCTGCTGCTGATGGACGAGCCGCTGGCCGCTCTCGATCGCGACAGCCGTCTCGCCATCCTGCCGCGCCTCGAGGATCTGCACCGCGAGCTGGATATCCCGGTACTCTATGTCAGCCACGCGCGCGACGAGATTGCGCGGCTGTCGGACCACCTGCTGCTGATGCGCGAGGGCTGCATCGAAGCCAGCGGCCCGGCGGCCGAGCTGTTCGCCCGTCTCGACCTGTCGCTGGCCCGGGAGCCGGACAGCGCAGTGGTGATCGAAGCGCGAATGGAACAGCGGGACGAGGACTACAGCCTCAACTACCTGAGTTTCGCGGGTGGTCGCCTGGCTGTTGCCGGTGCAGCCCTGTCGATCGGCGAAAACCGGCGCCTGCAGGTACTGGCCCGGGATGTCAGCATTACGCTCGAACGCCAGCAGGGCACCAGTATTCTGAATATATTCGAAGCGCAGATCGAGGCACTGAAAGAGCAGGGCGATGCCCAGTTGCTGCTGCGCCTGCGCATCGGCGATCAGCCGCTGCTGGCGCGCGTAACCCGAAAGTCGGCGGCTGAACTGGAGCTGGAACCGGGAAAGAGGGTCTATGCCCAGGTCAAGAGTGTGGCGTTGGTGGCTTGATGGCTTTTCCAGAGATCAACGCTGGAAGATCTGTTGAAACGAATGATATGCGGGAATTGATTTACGCAACTGCTGTCAATCGGGGGCGAGGCGTTTCTCGCATCCTGCCTGCCTCAATTGTTGCCTTCTAATGACTGCAAGGTGTTGATGAGTTCTCGAGGCTGGAAAACCGGTATTTTCGATTTTTTAAAATCGGCACTGTTTCTTGTCACTATGTATCTCGCGCCAGCATGGAGAGCGGATTCATGAAGCACTCCATCTTCGAAGTCATCGAACCCAGATTTTAATGCGCTCCCGATGACTATGCGGTTTACGGGAGCTATGACAAAGAGAGAAAGAAGAGAAGATATGTGCCGCAAGGCTTCCTTTCTGCCAAGGCTTTTCGTAGTGAGATAGTGGATTGTCGTTATCGTTGTTGCGCATACGAAGCCAGTAATTTCTGATTTTTCGACCCTTGATAATAACCACATGGCGTCATTGACAAAAGGCTCTCTGTCCAGAAGAACATCCAGGACAACGTTGGTGTCAAAAAGCACTTTCACAAATATTTCTCCTCAAGGTGTTTCTTGTAATCCTTTTCGTCAACATCCTTTCCTTTCAGAATTCCTCGAAGAGAGCTGACCGTGGGAGGAAACTCCGGCTCCTCCATCAATTTTTCGTTTTTTATGATCTCGAACAAGTCTGCAACGATATGAGACAGGGGCTTGCCGGTCTTGGCCGAATATTTTTTTGCAGACTCGATCAGGCTTTCATCCAGTCTCAGGGTCAGTTTGGTATTCATGTCCGGGTCTCTCGTGGATCTGACGTATATTATGCCAAATAGCATACGTCACCCCGGGCTGTCATGTCAAAGACAGTGTTTCAAGGCCTCTGTCGTTATGACTACCTGATTTGGATATCAGCAGCGCACCCGCGGCAGCTCGGCCCAGTTGAAGGTATAGCCGGGGGAGAGCAGGTTCTGGCGCATGGTCCATTTGCCGTTGAGGCCTTCGCTGCCGAATACCAGGCTGTCGCGGCCGAAACGCTGGTTGATGCGGTCCAGCAGTGTCATCAGCCGGTCGTCGTCGGCGCTCTGCCCGGGGGTGAACAGATCGGGCTGGTGGAAGCGGCGGTCGCGGATGTCGAGCAGGCCGACGCCGCATTTCATGAAGCGCAGGCCGGGACGGTGGATTTTCCGCATGGCGGCGCGGGCCTGGCGGGCGATGAGGCGGCTGTCGCTGGTCGGCCAGGGCAGCGACAGCACCTGGCTGCCGCGGTAGAGTCCGGACTCGAACTCGGAGGTATGGGCGAACACATAGAGGCTCTGGCACAGGCTGTTCTGGCTGCGCAGCTTTTCCGCGGCGGCCACGGCGTAGCGATGGATATGGCCGAGCAGGTCCTCGAGGCGGCCGGTCTTTTCGGCGAAGGAGCGGGTGACGAAGATTTCCTTTTTTGCCGGCGGCTGCTCCTCCAGCGCGAAGCAGGCTTCACCGTTCAGTTCGCGGATGCAGCGATCCACCTGCAGGCTGGTGTGACGGCGGATGAACACCGGGTCGGCCTGGGCCAGTTGCCAGGCGCTGTGGATGCCGAGCACGGCGAGCCGGCGCTGCAGGCGGCGGCCGATGCCCCACACCTTGTCCACCGGCAGGCGCTTGAGCAGCCATTGCCACTTGTCGGGATGGTCGAGCACGGCGATGCCGTCGCGCTTGATCTTCTTGGCCGCGTGGTTGGCCAGCTTGGCCAGGGTCTTGGTCGGTGCGATACCGACGCCCACCGGCATGCGCACCTCGCGCCACAGGCGGTCGCGGATGGCTGCGGCCAACTCGTCGAGATCGGTATCCAGCCCCTGCAGGTCGAGGAACATCTCGTCGATGCTGTATTGCTCGACCCGTGGCGAGAAGTCGCGCAGGGTATCCATGACCTGGGTGGAGATGTCGCCGTAAAGGCGGAAGTTGGCGGAGAACACCTGCACTCCGTCGCGCTTGAGCCGCGCGGCGATCTTGAAATAGGGCTGCAGGTCGGGCACGCCCAGGGCCTTGGCCTCGGCGCTGCGCGCGATGATGCAGCCGTCGTTGTTGGACAGCACGATCACCGGCTTGCCGCGCAGATCGGGGCGGAAGATCTGCTCGCAGGAGGCGTAGCAGGCATTGCAGTCGACCAGAGCGTACATGGCGGCCTCAGCGGATGTGCTTGCGGATGCTGTGGGTGACCACCCCCTCGATCACCAGATCCTCGCGGCCGGCGATGTCGATGGGCGGGTAGGCGTCGTTGGCGGAGAGCAGCCGGCGACGGCGCAGGTCGAGGATCTTGCAGGTGAGTTCTCCGTCGAGGGCGGCCACCACCACCGAGCCCTGGCGGCGCTCGGCGGAACGATCGACGATCAGCAGGTCGCCGGGACCGATGCCGATGTCGCGCAGGGAGTCGCCTTCGGCCCAGGCGAAGAAGGTGGCCGAGGGACGGCGCACGAGAAATTCATTGAGATCCAGCGCGCGGTCGATGAAATCGTCCGCCGGCGACGGAAAGCCGGCGCGCACGCGATGGGCGTAC
>WGBK01000402.1 GCA_015494335.1 Gammaproteobacteria bacterium
AGCCCAGACAGGCATCGGTAACGCTCTGACCATAGGTCAGCTCGACGCCCGGCTCGATGTCCTGGCGTCCTTCCACCAGGTGGGATTCGACCATCACGCCGAAGATCGAGTCCTGCCCGGTCTTGAGCTGGTGGGCAATATCCTCGGCCACCTCGATCTGCTTGTGGAACTGCTTCTGGCTATTGGCGTGGCTGCAATCCACCATCAGTTGGTCGAACAGACCAGCATCGTGCAGCTGCGCCGCGGCCGCGTTGACGCTTTCCCGGTCGTAGTTGGGACGGGTTCCGCCGCGCAGGATGACATGGGTGTATTCGTTCCCGGTGGTGGGGAAGATGGCCGAGTGTCCTTCCTTGGTCACGGACAGGAAGCTGTGCGGCCGGGCGGCGCTGCGCATGGCATCGATGGCGATCTGGATGCGACCGTCGGTACCGTTCTTGAAACCCACCGGGCAGGACAGACCCGACGCCAGCTCGCGATGACCCTGACTCTCGGTGGTGCGCGCGCCGATGGCGCCCCAGGACACCAGGTCCGAGATGTACTGGGGGCTGATCAGGTCGAGGAACTCGGTGCCCGCGGGCAGCCCCATCTCGGCCAGGTCGCGCAACAGCTTGCGCGCCAGCCGCACGCCGCGGTTGATGTGAAAGCTGCTGTCCAGATCCGGGTCGTTGATCAGCCCCTTCCAGCCGATGGTGGTGCGCGGCTTTTCGAAGTACACGCGCATCACCACGATCAACTGTTCCGCCAGTTCGTCGGCCAACGGCTTGAGCCGCTCGGCATAGTCCAGCGCGGCCTGCGGATCGTGGATCGAACAGGGACCGACGATCACCAGCAACCGGTCGTCCTCCTGGCGCATGCGACGGTAGATGCTCTCGCGAGCATTGTGCACGGTCTCGGCTGCCTGCTCGGTCAGCGGATACTCCTCGTGCACCGTGATCGGTGAAGAGAGTTCCTTGATGGCGGAAATACGCAGGTCGTCGGTCTGGTGCATGGCTGGGAATCGGGTGAAGCGTGAAGGAAAAGGCGGCTATTCTTCCGTATCGTCGGAGAAATTGCCAGATTTGAAGCGGCGCATCAGCTCCTGCATCTCGTCGACCTCGAGGCGCGGCCCGTAGCGGGTCACGATGCGCGAGGAGGTCCAGCAGCCGAAACGCCCGGCGTCTTCGTAGTCCATGCCGTGGGTGATGCCGTAGAGAAAGCTGCCCGCAAACATGTCGCCGGCGCCGAGGGTATCGATGGCCTCGACCGGAAAACCCTCGATCTCGATCATGCGCTCGCCGTCGTAGACCACGGCCCCTTTCGGGCCACGGGTTACGGCGAAGCTGCGCGCGTGGCGCTTGATGGCCTCGAGCGCCTGTGCGAAATCCTCGGTTGCGGCCAGTTCGCAGGCCTCTTCCTCGTTGGCGAACAGCAGGTCCACGCCGTCGCCGATGATCTGCATCATGCCGCCGCGGAAGGCGCGCAGCACATTGGGGTCGGACAGGGTCAGCGCCGTATTCACGCCGTGTTGCGTGGCCAGACGACGGGTTTCGAGCACGGCATCGAGACTGTTGTCGGCGGTTACCAGGTAACCTTCGAGATAGACCCACTCCGATTCCTCGATGATCATTTCCGACACATGGCTGCGGTCGAAATGGGCGGACACGCCGAGGAAGGTGTTCATGGTGCGATCGGCATCCGGGGTCACGAACACCAGGCATTTTCCGGTATGGCCCGCGGGGTCCATGCACTCCATTGCGTTGCTGTCGACACCGTTGTCCTTGAGATCCTCGACATAGAAACTGCCGGTGATGTCCTCGGCCACGCGGCAGGAGAAATAGGTTTCGCCGCCGAGCTGGGCGATGGCGATCATGCTGTTGGCCGCACTGCCGCCACAGGCCATCTTCTCATGGCTGTCGCCGAAGTATTCCTGCAGGTGCAACTGTCTTTGCTCGTCGATCAGCGTCATCACGCCCTTGCGGATGCCGAGGGAGCGCATGACCGGCGGTTCCACGTGGTATTCGATATCGACCAGTGCATTGCCGAGCGCGTATACATCGTATTTTTTCATTATTTACTTCTTTATATTCAAAAGGTTGGAGAATCATCTTGAGAATGATTCTTGATATTTTCCGCTAAAAGTCTGATTCGACGGCCGTTCTTCGAAAAAGTTATAAGAACATCATTTTTTTCTATACAAACGCGCCCCAAAGGGGTTTAATGATGCCTGAACAGAGGCTGAACAACCGCCCTGTTTCGCACCAGGCCCCACCCGCATCAAACCTGAATGGAAGGAGGAGAACGCATGACCTATCGTATCGAAACGACAGATCCCGTGACCGGAACTTCTCTCAAGCAGTTGATGGATATGCCTTTCGTCATCGAGAGCAACGAGAACGACAGCCTCGTGATCTACTTCGAGTCCGAAGAGACCCGCGAGATCTACCTGCAGAATCCCGAGCAGCACAAACTCGAGCATTATACCACCCATCCCGGGTCACCGCAGGTCTGCTACTGAACCTGCAGAACTGCCCTGCTCTTCCCAGCCACCGCTCGAGTGGCTTTCTTTTTGCCTCCCGTTCGCGCCAATAAAATATTTATCGAAGGGCTATTTCCAATTGAATGTTGCTATCGGTCGCATTGCAAAATTCAAATTCACAGGGCTGCCGCGAGGAGTACACTTGAAATTGTGTTGAAAGAACACAGTCAGGGAAGCGGAACCCGACGGTTCCGCCGAATGGCATGAATGATCATTTAACCCAATCAGACAAGAGGAGGCTCTAATGTCCCTGAAAGGATCAAAGACCGAACAGAACCTGAAAGACGCTTTTTCCGGCGAATCCCAGGCCAACCGTCGCTACCTGTACTTCGCCGCCAAGGCGGACGTTGAAGGCTACAACGATGTATCCGCTGTGTTCCGCTCCACCGCCGAAGGCGAGACCGGACACGCCCACGGTCACCTGGAGTACCTGGAAGAAGTCGGCGATCCGGCCACCGGCCTGCCGATCGGCTCCACGGCCGACAACCTGAAGGCGGCGATCGCCGGCGAAACCCACGAGTACACCGACATGTACCCGGGCATGGCCAAGACCGCTCGCGACGAAGGTTTCGACGAGATCGCGGACTGGTTCGAGACCCTGGCCAAGGCCGAGCGTTCTCACGCCAACCGCTTCCAGAAGGCTCTGGACAACCTCGAGGGCTGAGCCCTCCGGGTCTTTCCGGCTGCACTCGCAGCCGGATTTCCCGAGGCTCCGTCGAGACGGGGCCTGCGGAAATCCGTTCATCCTGTCCACAACAAACCGAACCGACAGAAACCACCATGGCAACAACCCAAAGAGAAGGCAGCCTCGAAGCGCCGACCCGCCACCCGCTGGGGCAGAACGAGCCCGATTTCTACGACG
>WGBK01000403.1 GCA_015494335.1 Gammaproteobacteria bacterium
CATCAGCAAGGGTACGCTGCGCACGGTTTCCAACTCGATCCAGCGGGTGGTGCGCCCCCTCGATCAGGTGGCTCGCTACGACGACAACAGCTTCGCCATCGCCGTGCTGTTCGCTGATCCTGCCATCTTCAACCCGGCCATGTTCGAGCGCAGTACCGACAGCATCCTGCGTCACACGCGGGAAATGACCGACGACGGTCATCGCCTGCGGATCGACGCCGCCACCGGACACATCGAACATTTCGACCCGGCGCCCGACGCCAAGCGCTACCTGTTCGAGCTGGAATCCAGGCTCGAACCGGTCGCTTCAGCCACCGCCCACTGAATCACGACCACAAAAAAGCCCCGCCGGAGCGATCCACGGGGCTTTATTCCTGTGGCGGAAAATCGACCTCAGTCGGCCTTTTCGGCTTCCTGCTTCTCGATTGCCGCCTTGGCCATCTTCTCCAGATCGCCGGATTCCTTCATTTCCAGCGTGATGTCGCAGCCTCCGATCAGCTCGCCGTCGATGTAGATCTGCGGAAAGGTCGGCCAGTCCGCGTACCGCGGCAGATTCTGGAAGATCTCCGGGTCAGTCAATACATTGACATAGGCAAAGGGAACACCCAGGGACATCAGCGCCTCGGCCGCGCGAGCCGAGAAGCCGCACTGGGGCAGC
Organism: Gammaproteobacteria bacterium; assembly: GCA_015494335.1. Taxonomy (GTDB): domain Bacteria; phylum Pseudomonadota; class Gammaproteobacteria; genus S144-22. Next base: position 659 of record WGBK01000403.1, read on the forward strand.
TGCGGGGTGCCTTTCATGTAGATGACAATCGGATTGCTTTCGACCTGCTCTTTGATGCGGTCCAGTACATCCATAGTGAATACCTCTGTTTGCTAAATCTGAGTAAATAGGTCGGGTATTATACGCGCCTGACCCGTAAATGAATAGAAGGCCTAGATATGGGTCTGCAACCAGTATTCAAGCAGCGCGCAATGCCAGAGCTTGCTGCCATTGAGACGGGTGAAGTGCTGTTCCGGTTCGGCCAGCAGGCGGTCGATGTAAGCCCGGGAATAGAGGCCACGCTCGCGACAGGCCTGCGAATTGAGGATATCCGCCATCCACTCGTAGAAGGCGCCGCGCACATATTTCAGCGCGGGCATCGGGAAATAGCCCTTGGGACGGTCGATCACCGCGTCGGGAATGCGGCCACGCGCAATCTCCTTGAGGATGCCCTTGCCGTTGTGGCGCAGCTTCAGCTCCGGCGGGCACTGGGCCGCGAGCCCGACCAACTGCTGATCGAGGAAGGGCACTCGGGCCTCCAGCCCCCAGGCCATGGTCATGTTGTCCACCCGCTTGACCGGGTCGTCCACCACCAGGGTCGTGACATCGAAACGCAACACCGCATCGAGGAAGCTGTCGGCGTGTTCGGTTTCCAGCTCGCGACGCACCAGCGGCGAGGTCACATCTGGCACCCGCCAGGCCGGCTGCATCATTTCCTCGTATTCCTCGTGATCGCGGTCGAAATACCAGGGCGCGAAGCGCTGCAGCGGGTCGCCAATGCTCTCGTTCATGCGCGGATACCAGAAATAACCGGCGAACACCTCGTCGGCGCCCTGCCCGCTCTGCACCACCTTGACCTGTTGCGAAACCCGTTCCGCCAGCAGGTAGAAGGCCACCGCATCCTGGCCGAACATGGGCTCGGCCATGCTCGCCACCGCCTCGGGCAGGCGCTCAAGCACCTCGTCGTTGGGAATCAGGTACTTGTGGTGATCGGTGTCGTACATCGCCACCACCGCATCGGAGAACTCGAACTCGCTGCCCTTCTCCTCGGGCTGATCCTCGAAGCCGATGCTGAAGGTCTTGATACCCTCGACCCCCGCCTCGGCCAGCAGAGCGACCAGCAGGCTCGAATCCAGGCCGCCCGACAACAGCACGCCCACCGGCACATCGGCGATGGCCAGACGCCTGCGCACCGCTTCCAGCAGCGATTGATGGATGGCCTCGCGCCATTCCTCGTCGCTGCGCGGCTCGGCCGGACGCTTTGCCACCAGGTTCCAGTAGCGTTCGAGCTGCAGATTGCCGTTCCGGTCGATCTTCATCACATGGGCCGGCGGGCACTTGCGCACACCCCGCAACACCGTGCCCGGCGCCGGAACCACCGCATGCAGGGTGAACAGATGATGCAGGGCATCGGCATCCAGGCGCGTATCGCAATCGCCGGCGGCCAGCAGCGCCTGCGGGTTCGACGCGAACAGGAATCGCCGGCCGTCATGACTGTAATACAGCGGCTTGATGCCCATGCGATCCCGCGCCAGGAACAGGCTCTGCGCCTGCCGGTCCCAGATGGCAAAGGCGAACATGCCGTGCAAACGCTCGACGCAAGCCTCGCCCCACTGGGCATAGGCATTGACGATGACCTCGGTATCGCTGTGCGAGCGGAATTCCCGTCCCAAACGGATCAGCTCCTCGCGCAGCTCAGGGTAGTTGTAGATGGTTCCGTTGAAAACAATGTGATAACGGCCCGTGGTCTCGGCCATCGGCTGGTGCCCGGCCGGCGACAGGTCGATGATCGACAACCGCCGGTGGCCGAGCAACACCGGCCCCTCGGCGAATTCGCCGCGATCATCCGGCCCGCGCCGCGCCACCGCCGCCGACATGCCCTCGACCTGACGGGCGTCGAAACCGCTGCCATCGAAACTCAAACCGCCAAAGATGCCGCACATTGGGAGCCACCCGGATTCGGAAAACGGCATAGTCTAGCAAAACCCGATGACGCGGGTATCGCCATTGCCCGCCTTGAACAGGACGGCGTCATCCAAGTTTCCTGGTCATTGATGAAGCCGCGGTAGTGTCTGCTCGAAAAAACGCCGTAAATACATCCCCGCAGGTTCCGCACCGGCATCCATCGGCAACTGCTCCTGCGTTGCTCTACCTCCTGCATCCATGCAGTCGTGCCGCCGAGGTTTTCCGATCAGACACTAACCCTGCCCAAATCTGGATGACAGGAAACTGTCGCCTTGAAAAAGCATCCGCAGGCCACAATAACACCGGATCCGCTAGGTTTACCGCCCCATGGGGGCGTGCTATAAACCTGCGACCGGACTCCGAGCGTGGCAGAGCGGTCGCGTTCGTATTCAACCCAACCATCAACAGAAGGAAAACAACCATGGCTTTCACTCTTCCCGTTCTCCCCTACGCCAAAGATGCGCTGCAACCGCATATCTCCGCGGAAACCCTCGATTACCATCACGGCAAGCACCACCAGGCCTATGTCACCAATCTCAACAACCTGATTGAAGGCACAGAGTATGCCGACATGGATCTCGAGGACATCATTCGCAAGGCAGGGCCAGGCCCGATCTTCAAC
>WGBK01000404.1 GCA_015494335.1 Gammaproteobacteria bacterium
ATGGTCGGCGCCGGCATCTTCGCCCTGCTCGGCGAGGCCAGCGCAATCGCCGGCAGCGCCGTGTACCTGTCCTTTATCATCGGCGGCGTCATAGCGCTGTTTTCCGGCTATTCCCTGGGCAAGCTGGGAGCGCGCTACCCGGCTGCCGGCGGCATCGTCGAATACCTGACCCAGGCCTTCGGCAGCGGACTGTTCACCGGCGGCATGAGCATCCTGCTCTACCTGACCGCGGTCATCTCTCTGAGCCTGATCGCCAAGGCCTTCGGCAACTACGCCACCACCTTCATGCCGGACCAGACCTCTTCCTGGTGGCGGCATGTGTTCACGATCTCCATCGTGCTGCTGTTCGTGGCCATCAACCTGCGCGGCGCGCGCGATGTGGCGGTCTGGGAACGCATCATCGTCTTCCTCAAGTTCAGCGTGCTGACGGCCCTCGCCGTCGTGGGCATTTTCTACCTGAAACCGGATCTGCTGAGCCCCGAGCGTTACCCGCCGATGAAGGATGTCTTCTTCAGCCTGGCGGTGACCTTCTTCGCCTTCGAGGGCTTTCGCGTCATCACCAACACCGCCGAGGACATGCCCAACCCGGCGCGGCAGCTGCCACGCGCGATGGTGATCTCCATCCTGCTGGTGATGGCCCTGTATGTGGCCATCGCCTTTGCCGTGTTCGGCAACCTGCCCACCGACCGGGTCATCGCGGCGAAGGACTACGCCCTGGCCGAGGCCGCGTTGCCGGTCTTCGGCCAGATCGGCTTCACGGTGGTGGCGATTACCGCCTTGATCTCCACCGCATCCTCGATCAACGCCAACCTCTATGCCGTAACCAATGTGACCTACGAACTGGCGCGTAACGGCCAGTTGCCGGGCATGTTCGGCAAGCCGATCGGTCACAGCCGCGAGGGACTCATCGTCAGCGGCCTGCTGATCATCGTGCTGGCCTTGCTGTTCGACCTGTCCGAGATCGCCGCCATCGGTTCGATCTCGATCCTGTTCGTCCATGCGGTCACCCATATCGGTCACCTGCGGCTGCGCCAGCAAACCGGTGCCTCAACGGGACTGATCTGGATCGCCATCCTGCTGACCCTGGGCGCCGCCGGCCTGGCACTGCACTACGCCAGTCGCCATTCGGACACCGTGGCGCTGATTCTGGCTGGCTTCTTCATCGTTTCCTTCAGTAGTGAATGGCTGCTACAGAAGCTGGCACACCGCCGCATCCTGCCGCGTACGCCCAAGGACTGGAAACTGGGCCAATGGCTGAAGAAGCCATGAAATTCCTTGCCGGCCTTTTCTCGCTGTTGCTGTTCGTCGGTGTTGCGGAGGCTGCTCCCGAACCGGGCCAGTGCCCGCGCCAGGGCAACTGGCTTCAGGTTCTGGGTTCCGGCGGACCGGAAGTGCAGGACCGGCGCGCCTCGACCAGCTACCTGATCTGGATCGACGGCAAGGCGCGGTTGCTGGTCGATGCCGGCGGAGGCTCCGCCCTGCGCTTCGGCGAGGCCGGAGCCGAGGTCAAAACCCTCGACGCGGTGGTATTCAGCCATTTCCATGTCGATCACAGCGCCGATTTCCCGGTCCTGGTGAAATCATCCTTCTTCGAGGGGCGCGAGGCCGACCTGCCGGTGCTCGGCCCCGACGGCAATCGCTTCCTGCCCTCGACCCGTGAATTCCTGCAGCGCCTGTTCGATGCCGACCAGGGCGTGTGGCCCTACCTGTCCCATTTCCTGCCCGGTCAACGGCATTTCGCCTACGAGCTGCAGCCGATCAATGTCAAAAGCGACAGCGACGAGGTACGCAAGGTCTGGGAGAACGAGCGCATGAGCCTGAGTAGCGTGCGCGCCCATCACGGGCCTTTGCCGGCCCTGTCCTGGCGAGTGGATCTGAAGCAAGGCGGTTCGGTCAGCTTCAGCGGCGACATGAGTGGCCGCTACGGCAACCTGCCCCGGCTGGCCAAAAACAGTGACCTGCTGGTGGCTCACCATGCCATTGCCGAGGAAACCACGGGGGTCGGCCGGTTGCTGCACATGCCGCCATCGCTGATCGGCCGGTTTGCCGCCGAGGCCCGGACAAAACGACTGCTGCTGTCCCACCGCATGCTGCGCAGCCTCGGTCACGAGGACGAGAGCCGCCGCCTCATCGAAAAGAGCTATTCCGGAGAGATCGTCTTCGCCAACGACCTCGACTGCTTTCCTATTCCCTGATCGTCTGTCAGCAGACGGTCAACAGCAGGCACAAAAAAACCCGCCTCGGTCAGAGGCGGGCTTATTGCGCATGGGGCCGATCGCCTCAATCCTTGCGCGTCATGTCCTGGCCGCAACACATCGGCGACTTGATCATGCCGTGGCCTTCGGGGCACTTGGCGACATGTACCACCTCGCCTTCTTCGGTGGTGATGCTGTCATGCACCAGTTGCTCTTCGCAGGTGCCGCAGGTCATGGTACCCAGGCTCATGCCACAGACTTCACAGACATAGATTGCCATCTTGTTCTCCTCGCTGGTTGCCGACAGAGCCGGTCGTATCGTGTGCGCCCCTTCCGCCTGCGGATTTCGTTCCGCCACCTTCGGGGGCCTTGCCGATGAAGTGTGTAATATTTCACATTTTTTGGCAACACGGATCCTACAATGGATCGTCCGCTCCACAAGCAGTATTCAAGAACATGTCCGACGATAGCGTAGTATTTCTCGATCCGTCTCTCGAAGACGATGACTCCACCCAGTGGCAGAGTGAGGAAGATCGGGCCCGACTGCTCAAGGACGAAGCGACCGATGACCTAGGAGACGACGACACCACCCTGATCGATCCCACCCAGAGGCTAGACCCCGCGAGTTGCAGCGGAATCCCCTTATGGCGCTGGGCCTTCGGCTGATCTCTCGCTCTGGGCACACTCTGCCGGTAGCCTTCGCAGCATAAGGCCGTCCCTGGCCAAGCGCTGCTCTCGGCCATCCTTGGCCTTCGCAGCATAAGGCCGTCCCTGGCCAAAAAAAGACCCGCGGATGCGGGTCTTCAAGCGAGGATGGGAATCGGATCTACTTGATTGAAACCGAGATCTTCTTCGGCTTGGCTTCCTCGGCCTTGGGCAGGTGGACGATCAGCACGCCATCCTTGCTTTCGGCCTCGATCCTGGTTTCGTCGACATTCTCGGGCAGCGAGAAGCTACGGGAGAAGCGGCCGTAGAAGCGCTCGATGCGATGCTCCTTCTCGTCCTTGTACTCGTTCTTGCGTTCGCCGCTGATGGTGACCACGCCATTGTTGACATCGACGCTGATGTCATCCTTGGGCACACCGGGCAGTTCGGCCTTGATCAGGAATTCGTCGTCGTTCTCGACGATATCCACGGACGGCGACCAGTCGGCACTGAGCACGCCTTCCTGAGACGGATTCTGAGCCAGGGCCCGGTTGTAGGTTTTCAGCAGGTCTTCCATTTCGGCAAAGGGATTCCAGCGAGTGATGTTCATGATCTTGTACCTCCTTCATCTGTGTTGCTGTAGCGAAGATGGTTTCGAGTGGAGGATTTTCAAGGGTTCGGAAACCGGCCGCAGCTCAGAATTGCCACCTGAGTGACAGTAGCCAGTCATCGCCCAGCGCTTGCAGATCGACCCGGGGGATCGTTTCACCATCTCCCATCCAGGCTTCGGCAGCAGTCGTAACGAAACGCCCCAGGGCCCAGCCCACGAGCACATCCGATGGATAGTGCATGCCGGCCTCGACCCGGGCCCAAGCGGTGATCATCGCCGCCCCCTGCCCTGCCCGGCACAGGTCTCGGGAAACCGCCGGAACACCGCCGGATCGCGACAGGTTGTAACAGGCCAGCTGGGCCTGGGCCGAGGCCGTGGTGGCATGACCGGAAGGAAAACTCCGAAGGTTCAGCCCATTGGGCCGCTCGCGGTCGGCCAGGGACTTGATACCCGAGGTCAGGCCTCGGGCCGTCTTGGCCGCCAGCCACTGTTGCAGCAACAGCTGCCCCTTCAGGGACAACCAGTCCGCCGGCGCTTGCGGCCCCGGTGGCAGCAGCAGGGACCCGAGCCACAGAACCCCCGTGGCATCGCGCCAGTCATCGCTGGCCTGTTGCGCCCGGGCCGTGGAACCAAACAGCGGGGTTTCCTCGCGAAGATGCCGCGAAAGCCGTTCATCGGCGCCACCCAGCTGCAAGGCCGTGGCCGCCAGCAGTGGTCCCCAGACTGCCGGATCGGAAGCGACGCGGCGGACGCTTTGACCGATCTGGCGCCAACCCGGCGTCCAGTTCAGGTCTTCCCCGGGCATCGGACCCGACCCCTTGCTGGCGCAACCCGACAGCACGATCAGCAGCAACAGTATCCCGCTGGATCCTCTCATGAGGACTTTCTACCCTGTCCCCGGCGACCTGTCCATGCCCGTCGAAACATCAGCAAATGCTGATACAGGTTTATTGGCACGGGGCGGCCGGTTGCCTAAAATCGCCTTTCCGCACAACAGAGACAAGGAGAACCCCATGAAAACGATACGACTCGCAAGTGTTGCCGCCCTGGTCGTGGTGCTGGCCAGCCTGCCGGCCCAGGCCGTCGAAGTGGACCAGAAGGCCTTGAAGAAGGAAGCCATCGGCATCGTCAAGCGCTTTGGCGGGACCCTCAAGCCCGAGCTGAAGAAGGCGCTCAAGAGCGGCGGTCCCGCCCATGCCATCAGCGTATGTTCGGAGAAGGCTCCGGCCATTGCCCAGCAGCTGCGCAGCGATACCGGCTGGTACATCAAGCGCGTCAGCCTCAAGCCGCGCAACCCCGGCGCCAAGCCCGATGCCTGGGAAGAGAAGGTGCTGAAGATGTTCGACCAGCGCCAGGCCCAGGGCGAGGATCCGAAGAAGATGGCCTACGCCGAGGTCGTTGACGGCAAGTTCCGCTTCATGAAGGCGCAAGGCGTGGAAAAGGTCTGCCTGAACTGCCATGCCGCCAAGGTCAAGCCCGAGGTCGAGGCCGCGCTGAAGGCAAAATACCCGATGGACAAAGCCCGCGGCTACAGCCTCGGCCAGATCCGCGGCGCCTTCAGCCTGGCGAAGGACCTGTAGACAGCAGCTCCGTCCACGGCTGGCGGCGCCCGTCGCCGCCGGCCGGTTATTGCGGAAACCGAGGTTTCTTACACCTCGAAATTATTTGTCCTGCGCTGCCCCGCCGGTCGACAATAGGCGGATGAAACCGCTGCTGCCCCCCGAAGACCTGCGCGCCCGCTTTGCCCGGGCTCTTTCCCGCATGTACCGCGACGAGGTGCCTCGCTACGGCCAGCTCGCCGACCTGGTGCGCGACCTCAACCGGAAAACCCTCGAAGCCGACCCGTTGCTGCGCGAGCGGCTGGAGACCAACGGCGAACTCGTGCATCTCGACGACGAACGTCACGGCGCGATCCGCGTCGGTCTGCCCTCGGAACTGTCCACCCTGCGCCGGGTTTTCGCGGTTCTGGGCATGCAGCCCGTCAGCTACTACGATCTCAGCGAGGCGGGCATTCCGGTTCATTCCACTGCCTTCCGACCCACGGACCCCGAGGAACTGAAGACCAGCCCCTTCCGCATTTTCACCTCGCTGCTGCGCCTGGAGCTGATCGAGGACGAGACATTGCGCCGTCAGGCCCGCGAACGACTTGAACAGCGGCAGATCTTCACCCCGCGCCTGCTGCAGTTGATCGAAC
>WGBK01000405.1 GCA_015494335.1 Gammaproteobacteria bacterium
ATCTGGTCAAGCCCACCGACACGCTCTATTCCATAGCCTGGCGTTACGACCTCGATTACCGCGATCTGGCCAGCTGGAACGGTCTTGGCGAACCCTACACCATCCACCCCGGACAGCAGATTCGCCTTTTTCCGGCTAAAGAAACCTCCCGGCCTGCCGATAGCACGACGAAGGCCGCGACAGGCAGGGCGCCGCAGCCGGCTTCCGGGTCCGGCAATCCGACGCGTGCGGGGGGCGCCGTGACTCCCCCTCCGCGGGTCGTGGTCAAGCCGCTGGAACCGGATTTCAACCGCGTGCTGCGCTGGTCCTGGCCGGTGGACGGCACGCTGCTGAAACGCTTCTCCCTGAAGCAGCTGGACCGGCATGGTATTGATATTGCAGGGAAGATAGGGCAACCTGTACGGGCGGCCGAAGGCGGCAAGGTGGTCTACAGCGGCAACGGCCTTTCCGGTTACGGGAACCTGGTCATCGTCAAGCACAACGACCAGTTCCTCAGCGCCTATGCCTACAACCGCAGCCTGCGGGTCCGCGAGGGACAGATCGTACAGCGTGGCGATGTGATCGCGACGCTGGGGCAGGGTCGGGACGGGGTGGCCCGTCTGCATTTCCAGATCCGCAAGAACGGAAAACCGGTGGATCCACTGAGGTACCTGCCGCCTCGACAAACGACAAGATGAGTAGCGACGGAACAGTCAGCATGAGCAAATCCAACGATCCATCCATCCTCGAAGACAAGGAGATTCCAGCGGAAAGCCTGGTTGAGGGCATGGTCGAAGACAACGATCTCGCGGCCGAGCCGGTGGATCCCCTGGCTGTCGAGGCCGCCATCGATCCCACCGTCGAGGCAGTCAGCGAGGAGGTCGAGGAGGTCGCCAGCAAGTTCGTCGAGCGCCGTCGTACCGCCGACCGACGCAAGACACCGTCGCGCCGTTCCACCGATGCCGACCCGACGCGCATGTATCTCAGCGAGATCGAGAACTCGCCCCTGCTCACCGCCGAGGAGGAAGTCTTCTACTCGCGCAAGGCGCAGAAGGGGGATGCGGCGGCCCGCGACAAGATGATCGAATGCAACCTGCGGCTGGTGGTCAAGATCGCTCGTCGCTACATGAATCGCGGCCTCCCTCTGCTGGACCTGATAGAGGAAGGCAACCTGGGCCTGATCCGCGCGGTCGAGAAATTCGACCCGGAACGCGGTTTCCGTTTCTCCACCTACGCCACATGGTGGATCCGCCAGACCATCGAGCGCGGCCTGATGAACCAGACCCGTACCATCCGCCTGCCGATCCATGTCATCAAGGAGCTCAACACCTACCTGCGGGCGGCGCGCAAGCTGACTCAGGAACTCAAGACCGAGGCCACCGCCGAGGACATCGCCAAGATGCTCAACAAGCCGCTCGAGGATGTCGAGAAGATGCTCAAGCTGGCCGAACGCGTGACCTCCGTGGACACGCCGATGGGCGGCGATGGCGAACGGCCGATGCTCGACATCATTCCCGACGAGAACAACCTGGACCCGTCCGCCGTGCTGCAGAACGAGTCGGTGCTGAAGCACCTCGACAAGTGGCTGGACGAACTCGACGACAAGCAGCGCGAGGTCGTGGTGCGTCGCTTCGGCCTGCGCAACCATCCTCGCGGCACCCTGGAAGAGGTCGGCCGCGAACTTGGCGTGACCCGTGAGCGGGTGCGCCAGGTGCAGATGGATGCCCTGCGCCGGCTGCGCCGCATTCTCGAAAGCAGCGGTTACTCGCGCGACAATATCCTGCAGTAATTCCTGTTTGTGTATTCCCTTCCAGCCCCGCCCTGTGCGGGGTTTTTCGTTATAGTATGCCCCCATGATCCCGCTCTATCACCGCTCGTCCGTATATCGCCTCGACCGTCAGGCGATGACCCTCGATGCCCAGCCCTCGCGGCAGTTGATGGCACGGGCCGCGCAGGCTGCCTGGAATGTGCTCACCGAGCACTGGCCCGAGGCCCAGGATCTGCTGGTCCTCGCCGGGCCGGGCAACAACGGCGGGGATGCCTGGGCACTGGCCCTGCTGGCGAAGCGTGGCGGCTTGCGGCCGCGGGTCCTGTATTTCGGGGATCTGCAACGGCAGTCCGACGAGGCGAGATTCTTTCGCGAGGCCTGCGAGGGAGAGGGCATCCCGGCCGAGCGCTTCGGCGGGGTATTGGGGCAGGCGGATCTGATTGTCGACGGCCTGTTGGGCATCGGACTGGATAAGCCGCTGGAGGGGGAACTCCTGGAACTGATACAGGCCATTAATGCGCACCCGGCGCCGCTACTGGCCCTCGACCTGCCCAGCGGCCTGCATGCCGAGACCGGGCGCCCCCTGCCGGTGGCCATCCGCGCCGAAAGTACCGTGACCTTCATTGCGCGCAAGACGGGGCAGTTCCTTGCCGACGGGCCGGATCACTGTGGTCAGTTGCTGTTCGATAACCTGGGCTTGTCCCGTGCCGCGTGTCGCAGCGAACCCGCGGCTCTGGGGCTGCTGGAAGCCTCCGATCTGGCCTGGCCGCCCCCGCGGCCGCGCAACAGCCACAAGTACGATTACGGCTCGATCCTCGTGATCGGCGGGGATCGCGATATGGCCGGTGCG
>WGBK01000406.1 GCA_015494335.1 Gammaproteobacteria bacterium
GAGCAGCGGGTCATCGACGTGATCCGCGACAGCCTGTTCCTGTTCGCCGAAAGCCTGCATGCCACCGGCGATGCCTTTTCGATGGTGGGCTTCTCCTCGCGCAAGCGCGATCCGATCCGTATCCACCTGCTGAAGCGTTTCGACGAGAACTATTCGCCGCTGGTGCGGGGGCGCATCCAGCAGATCAAACCCGGTTACTACACCCGTCTGGGCGCCGCCATACGCTATGGCAGCCTGCAGTTGCAGAAGCAGGACACCGGGCGGCGCCTGCTGCTGATCCTCTCCGACGGCAAACCCAACGACCTGGATCAGTACGAGGGACGTTACGGCATCGAGGATACGCGGCAGGCAATCATCGAAGTACGCCGCCTCGGGCTGCAACCCTTCTGCGTTACCATCGACCGCAAGGGCAGCGAATACCTGCCGCATCTGTTCGGCGCGAACGGATACGCGGTGATCCGCAATCCGCTGGAAATGCCGAGCCTGCTGCCGAGACTCTATGCGCGTCTCACGGCCTGATTTCCGTGGACTTTTGTTACCAATCCCTTTCAACATGAATGGATTTGCAATGGCCGCCGGAAAGCTGGCATACTCAACCGGTCGCGTCACCAAACCCATCGGGTAAAATAACAACCAGACGCGGCGTTTTGCTAACCACCGAGTCGTCTCATGAGCGTGCATCACGGGCTGTTGGCCGCCGTATTCCTGCTGTTTTCCCATTCGCTGCTGGCCGGTGAATGGTTTCTGTCGATCCAACCGGTACTGTCCAAGAAGCACATCGAACAGGCCTACCAGCCGCTGGTCGATTACCTGAGCAAACAGACCGGCGAAACCATCCGCATCCGCGCCCATCGCAACTTCATCGCCTACTGGGCCAGCCTGCAGAAAATGGACGGCTTCGACTTCGTGCTCGATGCGGCCCATTTCACCGATTATCGGTTGCAGCACATGGGCTACCACCTGCTGGCGAGATTGCCGGACACGGTTACCTTTTCCCTGGTCACCCGCGACGACAAGCTGATCTTCGATGTCGACGAACTGATCGCGCGCCGTGTGGCATCGCTGTCGCCACCAAGCGTGGGCGCCCTGCGCCTGCTGCAGTTGTTTCCGGACCCGATGCGCCAGCCACGCATGGTCTATGTCAACAGTTCCGAGGAAGCGGTACGGAAGGTCATCGACGGCAAGGCGGATGCAGCCATGATCCCCACGGCACTGGTGCCCCGATATGACAATCTGAACACGGTGCTGACCACGGAACCCTTGCCGCACATGGGGTTTTCGGCTTCTCCGGAGGTCCCGCAAGCGCTTCGATCCCGAGTATCCCTGGCCCTGCGCCGGGCAAGCCTGACCCCGGCCGGCCAGAAGATGCTGCAACAGCTCAAGTTCCCCGCATTCATTTCCACATCGCCGGAAGAATACAAGGGCTATGCCCATCTGCTCGATATCATGCCCAAGTTCTGACCCCCCGGATGACGCGGTAAACACCATCAGGACTAAGGCTTTTCGAACTTGTGGATATCTCCGCGACACGCAGGGTAGAATTCTCGCATCCATTTACCGAGGATCGACAGCATGAGCGCCGAACAGATGAAGCAGGTCATCGATCGCATCGATGAGATCAATCGCCAGGACCCGAATGTCGAAACCGACGAAAACGGCCGGGAATGGCCCAAGGAACTGCTGTATTCCGAACGCATGACCGATATGCTCCACCGTTATGTGGAAGACCCGGACGAGGTTGCCGAGATCGCCATGCGCGGCCAGCATATCGCACGCTGGCAGTCGCCGCGCGATGCCTATCCGATGAATCGCCAGGGCTATCTGCAGTGGCGCACCCACCTCTACAAGTTCCACGCCAACAAGGTGGCGGAACTCATGAAGGAAGCCGGTTTCGACGAGGAAAGCATCGAACGGGTCAAGAAGGCTGTCGGCAAGCGCGGCATCAAGGTCAACCCGGATACCCAGTTGCTCGAGGATGTCACCGACCTGGTGTTCATCGAACACTACATGCTTCCCTTTGCCGAGCGCCTGTCTCTTATACACATCTCCGAGCC
>WGBK01000407.1 GCA_015494335.1 Gammaproteobacteria bacterium
ACCAGGTGTATCTCTATGACGCCGATGCCTCCACCATCCAGAAGGTGATGATCCGCACCGGCATCAGCAACTGGCAATACACCGAGGTACTCGAGGGCCTCGAGGCCGGCGACCAGGTGGTGCGCACCATCGACCGCGACGGACTTGCCGACGGCGCCCTCGTGCGTATCGAGAAAAAGAACGGAAAATGAAGCCGATCATCGAACTGGAGGCGCTGCACCGGCATTTCCAGGTCGGCGACCAGATCGTTCACGCCCTCGACGGCATCGACCTGTCCATCGACAGCGGCGACTATGTCTCGGTGATGGGGCCTTCCGGCTCGGGCAAATCCACCCTGCTCAACATCCTCGGTCTGCTCGACCGCCCCACTTCCGGTCGCTATCGACTCAACGGGGAGGATGTCACCTCGATGGACGAGGATGCCCAGGCCAATGTGCGCAACCGCCTGATCGGTTTCGTGTTCCAGTCCTTTCACCTGGTCCCGCGTCTGACCGCCTTCGAGAACGTGGAATTGCCGCTGATCCTTTCCGGGCTACCGCCCGAGCAACGCCATCCACGGGTTCGCGAAGTGCTTGACTCCCTGGGGCTAAGCGCCCGCGCCCGGCACAAGCCGGACCAGCTCTCCGGTGGCCAGCGTCAGCGCGTGGCCATCGCCCGCGCCATCGTCAATCAGCCGCGACTGCTGCTCGCCGATGAGCCCACCGGAAATCTCGACCAGAAATCCGGCCAGGATGTCATCCAGACCCTGGAGCAGCTCAACCAGCGTGGCATCACGCTGATCCTGGTGACCCACGATCCGCAACTCGGCAGCCGCTCGGCCCGTGCGCTGCGACTGGTGGACGGACGCATCGAGACCGACCTGCGGCGCCGTCCCCTGCCCAACGCGGAGCCCTGATCATGCGCGCCCGGGACGTCATCGGTTACGGCTGGTCGTCTCTCGCCGGCTACCGCGGGCGCACCGCACTGGTATTGCTGGCAATGAGCATCAGCGTGGCCTCGGTGGTACTGCTCACGGCCCTGGGCGAAGGCGCCAAGCGCTATGTACTCGGCGAATTCCAGTCCCTGGGCACCCACATGCTGGTGGTGTTGCCGGGCAAGAGCGAAACCGCGGGCGGCGCCATCGGCAATGTCATGGGCATCACACCGCGCGAGCTGACCCTCGAGGATGCGCGCGCGCTGAAGCGTAACCCGGCCGTGGTTTCGGTGGCGCCGATCAATGTCGGCGAGGTCGAGGCCTCCTGGCGCGGACGCAGCCGCAGCGTGGGTCTGCTGGGCACGGTCAGGGAACTCAACGACATCCGCCACTGGAAGATCGCCCGCGGCCAGTTCCTGCCGCAGCAGGACTGGGACCGCTCCAGCCCGGTCTGCGTCATCGGCGACACCGTGCGCAGGGACCTGTTCGGGCGCCACCTCGCGCTGGGCCAATGGCTGCGGGTGGCACAGACCCGGTGCCGGGTGATCGGCCTGCTCGCGCGCAAGGGCAAGACCATCGATGTCAATCTGGACGAGGAAATCATCGTACCCGTTGCGCTGGCGCAATCCCTGCTCAATGTATCCTCCCTGTTCCGCATCATCGTCGGCGTGCGCAGCCAGGAAGAGATGGACGAAGTCCGCCAGTTCATCATCGACACCATCCGCAAGCGTCACCATGGCGAGGAGGACATCACCGTCATCACCCAGGATGCGGTACTGAAAAGCTTCGACAATATCCTCTCGGCGCTGACCTACGGCATCAGCGGCATCGCCGCGATCAGCCTGGTGGTGGCCGGCATCCTGATCATGAATGTGATGCTGGTGGTGGTGGCGCAACGACGGCCGGAAATCGGCCTGCTCAAGGCGCTCGGCGCATCAAGACGCCAGATCCTGCTGCTGATCCTGGCCGAGGCTACGCTGCTGTCGCTGATGGGCGCGGCGCTTGGCCTGCTGGTCGGGCTGATCGGCAGCTGGGCAATTCATGCCAGTTTCCCGGATCTGCAGACCACTCCGCCACTATGGGCGGTGCTGGCCGCCATCGGCGTTGCGCTGATCACCGGTTTGCTGTTCAGCCTGATGCCGGCGCGTCAGGCGGCTCGGCTCGATCCAGTGCTGGCCCTACAACAGGGGCATGGCTGATGCGCGGCGCGGATTTTCTCGAACTCACTGCCTCGTCGCTGTTGGCGCACCGTCTGCGCAGCTTTCTGACCCTGCTCGGCATCGCCGTCGGCACGGCATCGGTGATCATGCTCACCTCCATCGGCGAGGGGTTGCAGCGTTACATCGTGCAGGAATTCACCCAGTTCGGCACCACCCTGATCGCCATCAATCCGGGCAAGACCAAGACCTTCGGCATCTCCCTCGGCGTGTTCGGCAGCGAGAAGCCCCTGACGCTGGAGGATGCCGAGGCCCTGCGCCGCCTGCCCCGCGTAACCGAGGTGATCAGCGGCATCTCCGGCAACGCCGAGATCAAGGCCGGACGCCTGTCGCGCCGCGCCATGGTCTACGGCACCAGCCCGGGCATGCCCGAGGCCTTCAAGATGCCGGTGCAGAGCGGCCGCTTTCTGCCCGAGGACGACCCCATCTCGCCGCGGCCGCTGGCGGTGCTGGGCCACAAACTGGCCCAGGAACTCTACCCCGAGGCAAGCCCGCTGGGACAGCGTATCCGCATCGGCGGGGAACGCTACCGGGTGATCGGCGTGCTGGCCGAGAAGGGGCAGTTCTTCGGCATCGATCTCGACGACACCGTCTATATCCCGGCCGCCCGGGCTCTGGCACTGTTCAACCGCGACGGCCTGATGGAAATCGATGTGCTCTACGAACCCGGCGAGGACGAAAGCCGCATCGTCCGTTCCATCCGCCGCCTGATGACGCACCGACACGGTCGTGACGACATCACCATCACCACCCAGCAGGAAATGCTTGATGTGATGGGATCGGTACTCGACATCATCACCTTCGCCGTGGGTGCCATCGGCGCCATCTCGCTGCTGGTCGGGGGAATCGGCATCGTGACCATCATGACCATCTCGGTGGCCGAACGCAGCGCCGAGATCGGCCTGTTGCGCGCCATCGGAGCACGCCAGGGCCAGGTGCTGTCGCTGTTTCTCGGCGAGGCGGTGGTGCTTTCGGCCCTGGGCGGCCTGCTGGGGCTGGCCTTCGGCATCGGTTTTGGGCAATTGCTGCGCCTGCTCGTACCCGGTCTTCCGATCCACACTCCGCTGCTCTATGTAGTGCTGGCCGAATCCACGGCCATCGTCATCGGATTGGCGGCCGGCGTTGCGCCGGCAAGGCACGCCGCCCGCCTCGACCCCATTGTCGCCCTGCGCGACGAGTGAAGGCTCAATGCTCGACGCCCCGGTCGAACAGGGGCACCCGCTTGTAGCGCATCGGCACGATCAGGATCATGCCGGCCAGGAAACCGCCGATATGCGCCCACCAGGCCGTGTTGTCGGCGCCGCCGGTGATCGACAGGCTGACGAACTGGAAGCCGAACCACAGCGACAGCAGCAGCCAGGCCGGCAAGCGCAACGGAATGCGACCGAACAGCAGTACCAGCACCCTGACCCGGGGATGCAGCACCAGATATCCGCCAAGAATGCCGGCGATGGCGCCGCTGGCGCCGATCAGCGGGACTTGCGAGCCGGGTTCCATCAGCGCATGCACGAGTCCGGCCGCCAGCGCACACAGCAGGTAGAACAGCAGGAAACGGGCATGACCCATGGAATCCTCGATATTGTCGCCGAACACCCACAGGAACAGCATGTTACCGAGCAGATGCAGCCAGCCGCCATGCAGGAAGGCATAACTCACCAGGGTCAACTGCTCGGGAAGAACCGCAACCCCTTCCGGCAACAGCCGCTGTTGCCACAGCACCGAGGGCGTCATGCCCCAGGCATAACTGGCGGCGGCCAGGGCCTGCCCGCCGAGGCTGTTCTGCCACAGAAACACCGCCAGATTGACGACGATCAGCGCCAGGGTCACGAACTGCCAGGGGATGATGGTCAACGGGTTGCGGTCGTGAATCGGGATGAACATGGAGATCACTCAAGGGATATACAGGGGTACTGGAGCCAGACATGGGAAGCCGCTATGCTGCGGGATTCCCGCTGCCAGCTCAAGAGCCGACCATGCCCATCGAACAATGGCTGACCTTTGTCCTCGCTTCCGTACTCATTTCCATCGCGCCCGGATCGGGCATGGTCAACACCCTGAGCAACGGCATGGTCTACGGACTGCGCCACAGCCTGCCCTCCATCCTCGGCCTGCAACTGGGGCTGGCCGCGCAATTCCTCATCGTCGGCATAGGCCTGGGTGCCCTGCTCGCCTCGTCGGAGGCGGCCTTTACCCTGGTCAAGTGGCTGGGGGTCGGCTATCTCGCCTGGCTTGGCGTGATGCGCTGGCGCCAGCCTTCGATCCCGCTGAGCCAACACCGAGAGGGAAGGAACCTCGAGTACGGCCGGCGTTTCCGGCAATCGGCGCTGATCAACCTGACCAACCCCAAGGCAACCGTGTTCCTGGTCGCATTGCTTCCGCAGTTCATCGACCCGTCCCGGCCGCAACTGCCGCAGATCGGCCTGCTCGCGGCCACCGGTATCGGCGTCGACCTGCTGGTAATGTGCGGCTATGCCTGGCTGGCCCAGCAGGCGGCCCGATGGCTGCAATCGGAACGACACCAACGCCAGATCAACCGAGTCACGGGTTCCCTTTTCCTGCTGGCAGCCGGCTTGATGGCCAGCTATCGCCGCTGAGTCTTGCCAACCGACGCCATGACAATGGTTTCGTCGCCGACGAACAACTTGTCCAGCATCGCGGGGATCTTGTCGGCCTCGACCGGCCGGCTGAAGTAGAAGCCCTGCACATAGGGGCAACCCAGCTGTCGCAGAAAATCGGCCTGGGCCTCATCCTCGACCCCCTCGGCCACCACATCGAAGCCCAGGCCCAGGGCCATGTCGACAATCGCGCGCACCATCAGGGTCGAACTGCGATCGCTGGGCAGGTGCTGGATGAAGCTCTTGTCCACCTTCAGCGTATCCACCTGCAGCTGCTTGAGCACCGACAGCGATGAATAGCCGGTACCGAAATCGTCGATGGCCACGCGTACGCCGCAACGCCGCAGCTCGCGGCAGACCTTGAGATGCTGCTGCGGATCCCGGGTCATGCTCTCGGTGATCTCCACCTCGAGTTCGCCTTCCGCAATCTCGTGCCGCTGCAGGGTTTCGCGCACGCGATCGACGAAATGGGCGCTGCTGAAGTGATTGGACGCGATATTGACCGCCATCTGCAGGTTCACGCCCTGTTGCTTCCACTCTCGAAGCTGCCGGCAGGCGCGATCCAGCACCCATTCTCCCAGTTCGCGGATCAGGCCGATGCGTTCCGCTGTATCGATGAACTCGTCCGGAGGCACCAGGCCACGTTCGGGATGGCGCCAGCGGATCAGGGCCTCGACGCCCTTCAGCTCGTTGCTGTGCAAATCCACCTTGGGCTGATAGACGAGGAAGAATTCTTCCTGCTTCAAAGCTCGTTGCAGGTCCGCCTCGAGACGGACCCGCCGCGCGGCGCGCTCGGTCATCTCGTTGTCGTAGAAGGCATAGTTGTGCTTGCCGCCCTGCTTGGCCGCATACATGGCTGCATCGGCAGCCTTGAGCAGGCTGTCGTCATCGGCGCCGTCCTGGGGATAGACGGCGATGCCGATGCTCATTTGCGGATAGATGCTGTGGTTGTCGATGACAATGGGCACATCGCGCAACTCCAGGCAGCGCTGAGCCGTGGGTACGCAATCCATGCTGCCCTGGATATCCCCGAGCAGGACGCAGAACTCGTCACCGCCGAGACGCGCGATGAAATCCGCCTCGCGCACCGCCTGTTTCAGATTGCTGGAAAAATGACGCAGGAACACGTCGCCCTTCTCGTGGCCCATCATGTCGTTGATCTGCTTGAAGCCGTCGAGATCGATGTACAGCAGCGCGAACTGGGTCTGGCGTCGGCGCGCGTGCTTGACCTTCTCCTTCAGATGCTCGCGGAAATGGCCGCGGTTGGCGAGCCCGGTCAGCTCGTCGTAATAGGCCATGTCGAAGATCTTCTGCTCCGCCTTGCGAAGGATCGAGACATCCTGAACCATGCCCAGAAGGAACTGGTTGCCGGAGGATTCGTCCACCCGTTTTATGACCTGGTTCATCAGCATCCAGTCCTTCCCGCTCGGATTACGCTGACGGTACTCGACGGTCACTTCCTGGCCGGTCAGGCGCGCATTGTCGATCGACATCTGCACCCGGCTGCGGTCATCGGGATGGACATGCTCCAGACACTGGTCGATATCCAGTTGATCACTGGAAACCCCGCACATGCTGCGCAGGTTCGAGGAAAACTCGATTTTCGGGGATTGCATGTCCCACTGCCAGTAGCCGATGCGCGCCACCTCCTCGGTGATCGACAACAGCGTCAGGTTGTGCTCCTCAGCCGACTGGCGCAGGGCCAGCAATTCCATGAAACTGCTGCCGATATCGCGGCCGCCTTTCATTAGGAACAGGAAGTACAACAATACGAGAGCTGCCAATTGCAGAGACAGGGCGTCACCCTGCACCAGCAAGCGGGATTCGATACCCAACATAAGAATGACCAGGAAAAAGGTGAGCACCTTGCGGTCATAGGAAAGAATGGCTATGGATCCACCCGCTATACCGGCCAGGGCCAGGATCATCAGTACTTGATACGCCGGTTGAGAAGGATAGAACAGCCATATCGGCAAAGCCCAGACCCCCGCCACAACCCAGGCCGCGATACGAAATCGGAGTCGCCAGCGAGGGTTTGCACGCTGCTCGCTGTTTCGCCGGAAATACAGCAAGGC
The DNA here is from genome assembly GCA_015494335.1 of Gammaproteobacteria bacterium. Taxonomy (GTDB): domain Bacteria; phylum Pseudomonadota; class Gammaproteobacteria; genus S144-22. The sequence goes on from WGBK01000407.1 coordinate 6,821, forward strand.
CGTAACCCAGCGATACGCGCTCACCAGTGTCATCAGGCCAAACCAGCCCCACGCCACCATCCAGTGATCGGCTTCGGACACGATCATCGTGAGAATCAGCGCTGTGGCAATGGTACCTGCGGCCGAATACACCAGCCGGCTGTACAGCTGGTCGGTCTGCTTCAGCAGGATCGGATTCAGCTGTTTTTCCTTGGACCGGGGCATGCAAATCCTGGCGGGTAATCGATGGAACCGAGTATAGAGCACGAACCCCGGCCTTGCGCAATGAAATGAGAACGCAATCTCGTTCAGGAGAACCGGATCACCCCAGCAACAGAGCGTCATCGTCCAGGGCCTCTCCCTGGCTCCGGCTGAACAGATCGAGCAGATCCTTGACGCCGAGCCGGGCGCGCTCTTCGCCGCGGATATCGAAGATGATTTGCCCCTGGTGCAGCATGATGGTGCGGCTGCCCACGGCCAGCGCCTGTTTCATGCTGTGGGTCACCATCAGCGCGGTGCACTGTTTTTCCTCGATGATCTGCCGCGTCAGGTCGAGCACGAAGGCGCTGGTCTTCGGGTCCAGCGCCGCCGTGTGCTCGTCGAGCAGCAGGATCTTCGAGGGCTGAAGGGTCGCCATCAGCAGACTGACCGCCTGTCGCTGACCGCCGGAGAGCAGGCCCATCTTGTCCTGCAGGCGGTTTTCCAGCCCCAGCTTGAGCCGCGCCAGGTATTCGCGGTAGGGCTGCTTGCGCCGCTCGTCCAGTGCCGGTCGCAGGCCGCGTCGCCGACCCCGGGCATCGGCCAGGGCCAGGTTTTCCTCGATGGTCAGGAACTCGCAGGAGCCGGCCAGCGGATCCTGGAACACCCTGGCCACCATCGGTGCCCGGGCGGCCGTATCCAGCCGCGTCACATCCTGACCATCAATGCGAATATGTCCCGAACTAATGGGAATCTCGCCAGACAGGGCGTTGAGCAGCGAAGATTTGCCGGCACCATTGCTGCCGATGACGGTGACGAACTCGCCCTCGGAGATCTGCAGATCGACACCGCGAAGGGCGTGGGTTTCCAGCGGCGTGCCGATGCCAAACCTCACATGAACCTGCTCCATGCGAATCATGTCGCCGGCCTCCGCAGACGGTAGCGCGGCAACACGATGGCAATCATCACCAGCAACGAGGTCACCAGGTTCAGATCCTGGGCCTTCAGCCCGAGCAGGTCGAGGTTGAGCGCGAAGGCTATGGCAAGGCGGTAGAGAATGGCGCCGATGATGCAGGCCAGGGCCGCTTTCAGAACCGTACTCGGCGACAGAATGGCCTCGCCGCCAATCACCGAAGCCAGGCCCACCACGATGACGCCGACGCCCATGGTGACATCGGCGCTGCCCTGGCTCTGCGCGAACAGGCTGCCGGCCAGGGCAACCAGGGCATTGGAGAGCGCCATGCCGCCGAGGATCATGCGCCCGGTATGCACACCCTGGGCCCGCGCCATGCGCGGATTGGCGCCGGTGGCACGCAGCGCCAGGCCGATTTCGGAGTTCAGAAAGCGCACCAGCAGGGCCGCGCAGACCACGACCACGACGAAGAAGGCAACCGGCGTCGTGACATAGTAGGGGACATCGAGGGATTCCAGCGGCGTCAGCAACGTGTTCTCGCCCAACAAGGCGATATTGGGCTTGCCCATGATGCGCAGGTTGATCGAATAGAGCGCGATCATGGTCAGAATCGACGCCAGCAGGTGCAGGATATGCAGGCGCACATTGAGCCAGCCGGTGACGAAACCGGCCATTGCCCCTGCGACCACGGCAAGACCGGTGGCCAGCCAGGGGTTGTAGCCGTTGACGATCATCACCGCACTGACCGCAGCACCCAGCGGAAAGCTGCCGTCCACGGTCAGATCAGGGAACTCCAGCACCCGGAACGACAGGTAGATGCCGAGCGCGACCAGGGCGAAGATCAGCCCGGTTTCGATCGCGCCCAGAAAGGCAATCTGGCTCATCAATGCAACGCGACGGGATCTATTCGACGATTTCCTTCGCTTCGGAAAGCAGCTTCGGATCCAGCTTCACGCCCATGGCAGCCGCGGCGCCGGGGTTGACGAACAATTCCATCTTCTCAACACCTTGCACCGGAATATCGCCTGGCTTGGTGCCCTGCAACACCTGCACCACCATCTTGCCGGTCTGGCGGCCGACATCGTAATAGTTGAAGCCCAGCGCCGCGATCGCGCCCTGCTTCACCGAGTCGGTATCGCCGGCCACGACCGGTAGACGCGCCGACTGCCCCACCTTGACCACGGCAGAAAAAGCCGAGACCACGGTATTGTCGGTGGGCACATAGATCACGTCGGCACGACCGACCAGGGAGCGCGCCGCCGCCAGCACCTCGGAAGACTTGGTGGCGCTGGCCTCGACCACTTCCATGCCGTGCTGCGGAGCGTATTTCTTCACCAGTTCGACCAGCGTTACCGAATTGGCCTCACCCGGGTTGAACAGCACGCCCAGTTTCCTGGCCTTCGGCACCACGCGCTTGACCAAGGCCATATGCTTGTCGATCGGCGTCAGATCGGACACCCCGGTGATATTGCCGCCGGGGTGATCCATGTTCTTGACCAACTTCGCGCCCAGCGGGTCGGTGACCGCGGAAAACACGATCGGCAAGTCACGAGCCGCGGCGGCCACGGTCTGGGCCGACGGCGTGGCGATGGCCACAATCACATCCGGCCCGATACCGGCGAACTTGCGTGCGATCTGGGCCGCGGTGGCGCCGTTGCCCTGGGCGCTCTCGTAGATCCATTTCAGGTTCTTGCCTTCCTCGTAGCCGTTGGCGGCCAGTTCATCCTTCACGCCCTTGCGAACCGCATCCAGCGCGGGATGCTCGACGATCTGGGTGATCGCAACGGTTTTCTCGGCCAGGGCAAAGGGGCTTTGCAACAGCGCGGCGGCCGCCACAACAGCGGCAATCGTGGTCTTCAGCATGGGGATTCTCCGGGTGATTCGGGTTTTATGACAAGGCGAGGCAGTATACGGGATCGTGTCGCCCGACAAAATCCGTTTGCGACCTCCGGTTTCTCCCACCTCCGGTTTTCTGGCAAGATAGGCGACCTGGATCAAACGAAGAAAATCACATGACAGGATTTACATGGCGCGCCACCCTGCTCGGCCCACTGCTGGGCCCCTTGCTTGGTCTCACGGCCTGCGCCGCGACGCCGCAGCAGGCACAGGATCCACTGGCCTGGCTCGACCAGGCTGATCCCCGACGCGATGCGATGGCCGCATTGGAAAAGAGAGACTTTCGACTGCTGGCCCTGCCCCGTCGCAGCCTGGTGATACCCGGCATCGACCCGCAACGGGCCAGGGATTACGAATTGAAATGCGGACTGCGCATACTCGAGGGCGCCGGCGATGCGGTGCACAACCGCGACGAACTGGAACGCATGAAGCAGGCCCGCGAATATGCCGAGGCCTACAACCGGATCGTCAAGGCGCGCTGCCAACCCTGACGCGACGCCGGCGCAAGGCCCACAGGCCGGTCAGCGCCACCAGCAGGCCGGTGGACAGGCTGCCGCTGTCGCCACCTCCGGAACCGCCCGACCCTCCGCCATTCCCGGACGACCCGGAACCGCCGACAACACAAGTACCGTCCGACGGCGGGCTGCCCACAGTCAGGAAGGCATCGGGGTTGTAGAAGGCGGTCGAACCGCGGACCGGGAAGGGGTTGGCGGCATCGCCCTCGATGCGCAGATCCGCCGGCGAGACCGCATAGAAATAGTTGTTGCTGCAGGCCACGCGGAATCGCGCCCGCTCCGCCAGGCGATCCGGCAGCGACAGCAGGGCCTGTCCATCGTTGGGTTCATTCGACTTCAGCAGGGTCTCGCCATATCGATTGCTGCTGCCATCGAAACTCAACAGGCTGATATTAACCGACGGGCAGTTGACCGGTGGTTGATCCGTACCCGCCTTATCCCAGCTCAGCAGCAGTGGATTGACCGGATAAAGCGTTTTCGCTGACTGCTGGGAAGTGATGCGGAAAGGCCCTGAATCTCCATCCACGGTCAGTTTCAGATCATCCCGCGCCAACCCGCTGTTGCCGTCCCGCACCGTAACGCGGAATTTCAAGCTGCGATCCTGGCAGGGCAATACCTCGGCCTTGTCGTATTTTCCGAGCAGGGTCAGGCCCAGGGCCGGAAAATCCCGACTCGGCACAGCCTGGGGCTCGAAACTCCGGAACAAGGCATTGTCGCCAAGATCCTTACCGAAGGAGACCGAACTGGTTGCGCTTCCGGTGTCCATCTCCTCCCAGGCATAGGTCAGGGCATCGCCATCGGCATCACTGGCCGTGGCCGTCAGGCGGAACGGGGTCAGCTTGGGTATCACCTTGTCCAGCCCGGCATTTGCCACGGGCTGGTTGGGGTTGCTGGCCGTGGCCAGGGCACCGCACTGGGAGGACAGACCGGATGTAGTGCCTTGGTCAACGATCTCGATGCTGCCGCCATGGAAAATCGCAAGCGCATTCGACGAGGTGTTCTCTTGGCCACATATTCCGGCATAGGACATAATGGTCGATCCACTGCCCGGTTCAAAAGCCTGGGCAGCCCAACGATTTCCGCTACAACTTCCGCTGGTGCCATTGAAGCTGTGATCCAGACCGAACTGATGTCCGATCTCGTGCGCAACATAGTCGATATAAAAGGAATCCCCAACCGGGTTGGCCAGACCGGTCACACCTCCCGCCTTGGCCGAGTTCGCACAAACGGAATCCACATTGGCGATACCCCCGCCCCCTGTACTGAAGACGTGTCCAAGGTCATATTGATCAGGAGTCATAACCGAAGTGATTCCATTACAAATGCTTCCTGAAAGTCCTCCGAGCAGGCAAGCATTCTGATCCAGCATCAGTTCGCCATCCAAATTACTGAACGGATCTGCATCCGCATCTCCGTCACCATCAACATCAGTCCCGGAAGGATCAACGAATATCAACTGCTTATCATCAATGACAAGATGGAGGCTTATTGCGAGATCCCTCTCATAGACCTGATTGACTCTATTCAACACTTTGGTGATCTCAGCCATCACATCCTCTCGAATATCGTCCGCCGTGGTGGAACTGGCTCGCTTGACGGCGTTGGAGTACTCGACGGTAGTGGCAATGGCAATGCGGTAGATGCGCAGAGCATCCGGAGTGCGTTCCGCTCTGCGCAACCGGACCGGCGAGGACTGCGGCAGGAC
>WGBK01000408.1 GCA_015494335.1 Gammaproteobacteria bacterium
GAACAGCACCATCGAGGCCAAGACCCGCGTCGACAGCATGCTCGATGCCATCGAGAGCTACAACCAGCGGGTGGACGAAAAGCTGTCTCAGATCACCGGCATCAACGAGGAAATCGGCCAGGCCGTGGGCACGGCCGTGCGTTCCTTGCAGTTCGAGGATGTGGTCACCCAGCTGGTGGCCTACAGCGATGACCATGTGCAACGATTGAAACAACTGACCCACCGCCTGCGCACCACCACCGAATCCTTGCGCCAGAACCCCGGCTCCGCCGATTCGGGTCGGGTACACGGGCTTGTCGAGGAATTCAGCGCCGAGATCGCGCGCCTGAAGGAGGAATGGCAACGCCCTCTGAACAAGGCCGTGAGCCAGGACTCGATGGATGAGGGCGATGTCGAATTCTTCTGAGCCTGGGAAACCTGTGGCAAAATCTGCCGCCTGGCAGTTCCGGGCCGCTTCCAATTCCGTTCCGAACTGCTAAGCTCGGATTATCCGTTCAACCGTACAATTCAGGGAAAACAACATGTCGATAACGAGCACGGTTTCCGACAATGGAAACAAGGTCACCATCGCGGTATCCGGCAAATTCGATTTTCAACTCTACGACGACTTCCGTTCGGCCTATGTCGATACCCCGGGCGTCGGAGTGGAATATGTGGTCGATCTTTCCGGCGCCGACTATCTCGACAGTTCCGCGCTCGGGATGCTGCTGCTGCTGAGGGAGCATGCCGGCGGCGAGGGTGCGCGCATTCGCATCGTCAACGCCTCGCCCGAGGTGCGCAAGATCCTCGACGTGGCCAATTTCGGCAAGCTGTTCGACATCGAGTAGCGTCGCCATGAGCGAGTTCTCCGAGAAAAGGGATTTTCATCGCATGTCGTTGGACTGCGCTCTCGACTATCAGCTTGAGGGCAGCAGCGAAAGCCGTCGTGGCCAGGTACGCAATCTCAGTGCCCGGGGCATGTTGTTCACCGCCCCGCAAGCGCTGGAACCCGATCAGCGCCTCAAGGTGGTGCTGACCCCGGTCAACACCATCACCCCGCCGATGTCGGCCAACGCCCGGGTGTTGCGCTGCGACGAGGTCGAGGCCGAAGGCGACGACGAGCGCAGCTGGCTGATTGCCTGCGAGATCGAGCAGATCGACTGAAGCGGGTAGGGGTTTCAGGTGCCGCCGTAACGGCGCTGCACATAATCCTCGACCCGCTGCATGAATTCCTCGGCGATGCGATCGCCTTTCAGCGTCACCGTCTTCTCTCCATCCTCGTAGACCGGTGCCACCGGCGTTTCGCCGCTGCCGGGCAGGCTGATGCCGATGTTGGCGTGCTTGCTTTCGCCGGGGCCGTTGACCACGCAGCCCATCACCGCGACATTCATCGATTCCACACCGGGATAGCGCTCCCGCCATTCCCCCATCGCGGCGTCCAGCCGTTGCTGGATCTGTTGTGCCAGCACCTGGAAATAATCGCTGCTGGTGCGCCCGCAGCCGGGGCAGGCCACGACCCGCGGAGTGAAGGAGCGCAGCTCCAGCGCCTGCAGGATTTCCTGGGCCACCTTGACCTCGCGGGTGCGTCCGGCGCCCGGCTCCGGCGTCAGCGAGATGCGGATGGTATCGCCGATGCCCTCGTTGAGCAGGATCGACAGTGCCGCCGTCGAAGCAATCACCCCCTTGTCGCCCATGCCGGCCTCGGTCAGGCCGAGGTGCAGGGCGTACCGTGACTGGGCTGCCAGCTCGCGATAGACCGAAACCAGGTCCTGTACCCGGCTCATCTTGCAGCTGATGACGATGCGATCGGCGCCAAGGCCGATGTCGCGAGCCATTGCCGCGCTTTCCAGAGCCGACTGGATCACTGCCTGGCGGTTGATGTCCTCGATCGGCAGTGGTGTCGGACGGCGGGCGTTATCGTCGAGCAGGCGTGCCAGCACCTGCTGGTCGAGACTGCCCCAGTTGACGCCGATGCGCACCGGTTTGTCGTAGCGGCAAGCCAGCTCGATCATCGTCGTGAAGCGGCTGTCGCGCTGCTTGCCCTTGCCCACATTGCCCGGGTTGATGCGGAACTTGGCCAGCCGCTCGGCACAGGCCGGATGGCGTTCCAGCAGCTTGTGGCCGTTGAAATGGAAGTCGCCGACCAGCGGCACCATGCAGCCAGCCCGCTCCAGCCGGTCGGCGATATGCGGCACCGCGGCGGCGGCCCCCTCGTCGTTGACGGTCAGGCGCACCAGCTCGGAACCGGCCTCGGCCAGCTCCTGGACCTGGCGGGCGGTGGCTTCGATATCGGCGGTATCGGTGTTGGTCATCGATTGCACCACCACCGGCTGGCCGCCGCCGATGATCACCGGGCCAACGGGAACGGCATGACGAATGCGCGTGGAAACAGGCTGGGCTGAACTCATGGGACATACCACCGGGGCAGGAAAAGGCGGACATTATACCGGCTTGCTCAAGGTTTTTCCGCGACGGACGATACAGCGGGAACAGGGACTTCCCGACGAAAAGTCCGGTAAAAAAAGGAAACCTGCGCCAGCTTGCACTATATACAGGGGGCGCAACAACAACAGAGGCAAGCTCCATGTCCATCGATATGGCTCAATTTCATCAGGTCTTCTTCGAAGAAAGCTTCGAGGGATTGGAGGTGATGGAATCCGGCCTGATGGAACTGGAACCGGGCAGCGCCGACAGCGAAACCATCAACGGCATCTTCCGCGCCGCCCATTCGATCAAGGGCGGTTCCGGCACCTTCGGCTTCAAGGCCATTGCCGACTTCACCCATGTCATGGAAACCCTGCTCGACGAGATGCGCGACGGCAAGCGCGAGGTCACCCAGGAGAATACCGACATTCTGCTGCGTTCGGTCGATTGTCTGCGCGAGATGCTCGAGGCCGCCCAGGCCGGCGACGAAGCCGATGCCGAGCGGGTAAAGGAACACCAGGCCGAGCTGGAGCGCGAGCTGGCCAATGCCGAAGGCGGCGCTGCGCCCGCGAAATTGGAACCGAACGCCGAAACGCCCGCTGCTCCCGCCGCCTCTTCGCGCCGGTGGCGTATCGTCTTCAAGCCCCAGGCCGAGTTGTTTCAGAGCGCCAACGATCCCCTGCCGCTGATGCGCGAGTTGCGCGAACTGGGCGAGCTGGAACTGGAAACGGATCTGTCACGGGTGCCCGACTTCGACCAGCTCGAGGCGGAGGACTGTTACCTGCAGTGGAGCATGACCCTGAGCGGCGACATCGAACGCGGACAGATCGAGGAAGTGTTTGCCTGGGTCGAGGATCTGTGCGAGCTGAACATCGAGGAAGTCGCTTCGGCTACGCCGCCGGCCGCCGCGGAAGACGCCTCGGGCACCGAGATGATCCCGCAGCGCCGCGCCGAGGATCAGGGCGTGAAGGGCGCGGACCGGCGCCAGAAGGAACGGCGCAAGAGCGAACGCCGCGGAGGCGGCGGCAATGCCGCGCAGAATTCCATCCGCGTCGAGACCGGCAAGATCGATGCGCTGATCAACATGGTCGGCGAACTGGTCATCACCCAGTCGATGCTGGGTCTGCTCGGCGAGAAGATCGAGGATCGCCAGTCGGTCACCCCGCAGGACATCGAGAAGATGCTCGACGGCCTGATGCAGCTCGAGCGCAACACCCGGGAACTGCAGGAAAGCGTGATGCAGGTGCGCATGATGCCGATCAGTTTCACCTTCTCCCGTTTCCCCCGGCTGGTACGGGATCTCTCCGGCAAGCTGGGCAAGAAGATCGAGCTGGTGCTCGAGGGCGAGACCACCGAGGTGGACAAGACGGTGATCGAGAAGATCGGCGACCCGATGGTTCACCTGGTTCGCAACAGCCTCGACCACGGTATCGAAATGCCCGAGGAACGCCTCGCCGCCGGCAAGCCCGAGCACGGTACCATCCTGCTCAACGCCTACCACCAGGGCGGCAATATCGTCATCGAGATCAAGGACGACGGCCGCGGCATGGACAAGGACAAGCTGCTCGGCAAGGCCATCGAGCGCGGCCTGGTCGGCGAGGACGATGTGC
>WGBK01000409.1 GCA_015494335.1 Gammaproteobacteria bacterium
ACATTGGTCTCTACCTCCTTGTCACGGCACTGATCATCGCCCTTGGCGGCCCCTGGAATGCACAGGAATGGCAGGGGCTGTTTGCCTCGCCGCTGATGCAGGCGGCCGCTTCCGTTTTCATCGTCGCGCTGTTGTTCCATGCCTGGATCGGGCTGCGCGATGTGGTACTCGATTACATTCACCCGATCGCGATCAAGGTTCCGGTGCTGTTGCTGATCCTGGCGATGCTGCTGGCTTCCGGCTTCTGGTTCCTGCGCGCACTGATACAGGTTGACCCGACATGACCCTGGAAAGAAGACGATTCGACGCCCTCATCATCGGCGCCGGAGGCGGTGGCCTGCGCGCGGCCCTGCAACTGGCGCGCGCCGATCTCAATGTGGCCGTGGTTTCCAAGGTATTCCCGACCCGTTCCCACACGGTGGCGGCCCAGGGCGGTGTAAACGCGGCGCTGGCCAATGTCATGCCCGACAACTGGCACTGGCACATGTTCGACACGGTCAAGGGCAGCGATTATCTCGGCGACCAGGATGCCATCGAGTACATGTGCCGGGTGGCGCCGGAGCTGGTCTACGAGCTGGAGCACTACGGCGTGCCCTTCTCGCGTCTCGACAACGGCAAGATCTACCAGCGCGCCTTCGGCGGCCAGAGCCAGAACTTCGGCGAGAAACAGGCCGCCCGCACCTGTGCCGCGGCCGACCGCACCGGCCATGCGATCCTGCATTCGCTGTACCAGCAGAACATCCGCGCCAAGACCCACTTCTTCGACGAGTATTTCGCCACCGACCTGATCCGCAACGAGGAAGGCGTGGTGCAGGGGGCGCTGATCGTAAGCATCCAGACCGGCGAAACCCTGCTCGTCGAGGCGCGCACCACGCTGCTCGCCACCGGCGGAGCGGGGCAGATCTATCGCACCAATTCCAATGCGCTGATCAATACCGGTGACGGTCTCGGCATGGCGCTGCGCGCCGGTGTACCGCTGCAGGACATGGAGTTCGTGCAATTCCATCCCACCGGCCTGGCGGGCATCGGCATGCTGATCACCGAGGGTTGCCGCGGGGAGGGCGGCTACCTGGTCAATAGCGAGGGCGAGCGCTTCATGGAACGCTACGCGCCGAACGCCAAGGATCTCGCCAGCCGCGATGTGGTCAGTCGTGCCATCTATCTGGAGGTGAAGGAAGGCCGTGGCGTGGGTCCGAACAAGGATCATGTACTGCTGAAACTGGATCACCTCGGCGCCGAGACCATCATGAAACGGCTGCCGGGCATCCGGCAGTCGAGCATCACCTTCGTCGGCGTCGATCCGATCGAGAAACCGATCCCGGTATTTCCGACCGCCCACTATTTCATGGGCGGCATCCCGACCAACCGCAAGGGCGAGGTGGTCGCGCCCTACAAGGACACGCCGGAAGAGCCGGTGCCCGGCCTCTATGCCGCTGGCGAATGCGCCTGCGTCTCGGTCCATGGCGCCAACCGGCTTGGTGGCAATTCGCTGCTCGACATCATCGTTTTCGGGCGCGCCGCGGCCGACGAGATGATCCGCCACATCAGGGAAAACCCCTACCACGAGGAGATCGACGAAACCGCCGTGGAAAAGGTCCTGGACCGGCTGCATCGCTGGGATCGAAAGGGCGAGGGCGAGACCGTCGAGGGTCTCAAGGACGACCTGAAGAAGGCGATGGAAGATTTCTGCGGCGTGTACCGCACCCAGGAACTGCTGGACCAGGGCGTCGAGGAGATCCGCAAGATCCGCGATCGGCTGCCGGATGTCTACATCAGCGACTTCTCGCGCTGCTTCAACACCGCGCGCATCGAGGCGCTGGAGCTGGAAAACCTGGTCGATGTCGCGATGGCGGTGGTCAAGTCGGCCTCGGTGCGCCAGGAAAGCCGCGGCGCCCATTCCCGCGTCGATTTCCCCAAGCGCGACGATCAGCAGTGGATGAAGCACAGCCTCTATTTCCTCGAGGGTGATCGCATGGATTTCAAGCCGGTGCGCACCAAGCCCCTGACCGTTGAATCCTTTCCGCCGAAGGAGCGTGTCTACTGATGGACGCCTCGAAAAAATCGTCTTTTTCCGCGATTGCGGCGTCAGTTCCGTGCTCGAATCCTCATGTATTCCTTCATACACTGCGGTTCTGTGCGCGGTACTTCCTTGCACTCACGCAAAAATCCGATCTTTTAGAGACGCCCAGATCATGAAATTCAACATCTACCGCTACAACCCGGAAACCGACGCCAAGCCCTGGGTGCAGAGCTACGAACTGGATGTGCCGCGCGAGACCATGCTGCTCGAGGCTCTGCTGCAGATCCATCGCCAGGATCCGACCCTGGGTTTCCGCAAGTCCTGTCGCGAGGGGGTCTGTGGCTCCGACGGCATGAATGTCAACGGCGTCAACCGGCTGGCCTGCATCACGCCCCTGTCGGAGCTGTCCGAGCCGATCGAGATCCGCCCTCTGCCGGGCCTCGCGGTGATCCGCGACCTGATCGTGGACATGGAGCAGTTCTACAAGCAATACCGTACGGTCAAACCCTACCTGATCGGTTCCGAGCCGGAACCCGAGGTCGAGCGCCTGCAGACGCCGCAGGAGCGGGACCGCCTTGACGGCTTGTACGAGTGCATCCTCTGTGGCTGCTGTACCACCGCCTGTCCGTCCTTCTGGTGG
>WGBK01000410.1 GCA_015494335.1 Gammaproteobacteria bacterium
AGGAAGAACTGAACACGGCTTATGTGTTCATCTCCCACGGCCTCAGCGTGGTGGAACTGATCGCCGACGAGGTGCTGGTGATGTACCTGGGACGGCCAGTGGAGCAGGGCAGTCGCGATGCCATCTTCGACGACCCGCAGCACCCCTATACCCGGGCCTTGCTGGCCAGCACGCCGTTCGTCGACCCAACCCGCCGCGCCGAGCGCGTGGCCTTGAAAGGCGAGCTGCCGTCGCCACTTCATCCCCCGGGCGGCTGCGCCTTTCATCAGCGTTGCCCGGTGGCGATGGACATCTGCGCCCAATCGCGTCCCGAACTGATCGAACAGGCCGGCCGCAAGGTGGCCTGTTTCCGTGTCGAACAACAATCCCCGAGGTAAAGTCATGCGGATCGGAGTGCCGAAAGAGATCAAGAACCAGGAATACCGCGTGGGCCTGACTCCCGGCAGCGTGCACGAGGTGGTCAGCCACGGACACCAGGTGCTGGTGGAGCAGGGAGCCGGACTCGGTATCGGCGCCAGCGACGAGGCCTATCGCGAGGCCGGTGCCGAGATCGCGCCGGATGCCGAAACGGTTTTCGGGCAGGCCGAGTTGATCGTCAAGGTCAAGGAACCCCAGGCCGTCGAGCGCCAGCTGCTGCGTCCCGGACAACTGCTGTTCACCTACCTGCACCTGGCGCCCGACCCGGAACAGACCCGGGACCTGATCGAATCCGGCGTTACCGCCATTGCCTACGAAACCGTGACCTCGCCCCGCGGCGGTCTGCCCCTGCTCGCGCCCATGTCCGAGGTGGCCGGTCGCCTGTCGATCCAGGCCGGCGCCCACTGCCTGGAAAAGCCCCAGGGCGGCAAGGGCGTGCTGCTCGGCGGCGTGCCCGGCGTGTTACCCGGCAAGGTGGTGGTGATCGGCGGCGGTACCGTGGGTCGTCATGCCGCCGAGATGGCCATCGGCCTGGGGGCCGATGTCACGATACTCGATCGTTCCAACGATGCCCTGAAATCGATTCATCGGCAGTTCGGTGACCGGGTCAAGACCCTGCATTCCACCCGCGAAACCCTGCGGCGCGAGGTGCTGGCCGCCGACCTGGTGATCGGCAGCGTGCTGATTCCGGGTGCCGCCGCGCCCAAGCTGGTGACCGCCGAGATGGTCGCCCGCATGCAACCGGGCAGCGTGCTGGTGGATGTAGCCATCGACCAGGGCGGCTGTTTCGAGACTTCTCACCCCACCACGCATGACGAGCCGACCTTTGTTGTCGACGATATTCTGCACTATTGCGTCGCCAACATGCCCGGAGCGGTTCCGCGAACCTCGTCCCATGCCCTCAACAATGCCACCTTGCCCTTCGTGCTGAAGCTGGCCGATCAGGGTCTGGACGCCCTGCGCGAGGACGAGCATCTGCGCCACGGGCTCAATGTCCATGCCGGAAAGCTGACGATTCGCGAAGTGGCCGAAGCCCAGGGACTGGAGTGGATCTCCCCGGAACAAGCCTTGGGCTTGTGAACGGAGAAGCCACGCAGCCTGCCGGTCTGGACCCTGGCGACTGGCAGGAGATCGAATGCAGGCTCGCGGAGTTCGCCGCCGAGGAAGTGCGGGAGCTGCAGCGCAGCCTGAGCGGTCCGGTGTGGAGAGAGCCGCCGCCGGAACTGATCCGGGCGCTTGCCGAGGAACCGGTGCCGAGGGATGGCGAGGATCTGGATGCCGTCATCGAGCGCTACCGGGAACAGATCCGGCCCTGGCGCAACGGCAACACCCATCCGCGCTTCTTCGGCTGGGTGCAGGGCGGTGGCAATCTGGCCTCAGTGTTCGCCGACCTGGCGATCAGCCTGCTCAACCCCAATGTGGGCGGCCGCGAACACGGCGCGGTGCATGTGGAACGCGAAGTGATCCGCTGGTGCTGCGAGCTGTTCGGCTTTCCCGCCGCGGCCTCGGGGATTCTCACCACCGGCACTTCCGCCGCCACCCATCTTGCGATCCAGCTTGCGGCCTTCCGTCATCTGGGGCTGAACTACAAGAAACGCGGCTTCTTCGAGGCCGGGCCGCCGCTGCGCTGTTACTGCTCGTCCGAGGGGCACAGCTCGATCATCAAGGCCATCGAGGCCTGCGGTATCGGCTCCGATCACCTGGTCGTCGTGCCCGTTGATGACCGGCACCGCATCCGCATCGACCGGCTGCGACAGGTCATGGAACAGGACCGGGCACAGGGGCTGCGGCCATTTCTCGTGATCGCCAACGCGGGGACCGTGAACACGGGTGCCTTCGACGATCTGCACGCGATCCGCCGGGTCTGCGACGAGATGTCCTGCTGGATGCATGTGGACGGCGCCTTCGGCGCCTGGCTGCGCATCGCCGATGCGCCCTGGAAGGAGCTGACCGAAGGCATCGAAACGGCCGATTCACTGGCCTTCGATTTCCACAAGCTGATTTCGGTGACCTACGAATGCGGCGGCCTGCTGGTACGGGACGGCGACTTTCATCAGCGGGTGTATTCGATCCGCCCGGATTATCTCGCACCCCACGGCGAGGCGCTGGCGGGCGGCGAACCCTGGTTCTGCGATTTCGGGCTGGAGCTGTCGCGATCCTTCCGCGCCCTGAAGGTCTGGTTCAGTTTCCGACACTATGGCATCGAAGGCCTCGGTCGCAGCGTGACCCATGCCTGCGAACTGGCCCGGTACCTGGCCGCGCGGATCGAAATCAGCGAATATCTCGAGCTGTGCCAGCCGCCGATCTCCAGCATCGTGACCTTCGGTTTGGCTGGCATCGAGGATCTTGAGGCGCACAATTGGCGTATCGAGCAGCTGAGTGCCGCGTTGCAACGCAGTGGCAAGGCCGTGTTCTCGTTGACGCGGCAGGGCGATCGCCGGGTATTGCGGGCATCCATGACCAATCACCGCAGCCGCGAGCAGGACATCGATGCCGCCGTGGCGGCGCTGGAGGAGCTTGCTACTCGATGATGCGCCCCGGCTCGTCCTGCTCCAGATAGGCCTTCTCGGCCTCGGTCAGCTCGACCTCGTCGTAGCCATTGATCATCGGCATGAGATGAGCCTTGAAGGAATGGCCGGTGGTCAGCAGGTAGACATGGATGATGATGAAGGCCGCCATGAAGAAGGCAAAC
>WGBK01000411.1 GCA_015494335.1 Gammaproteobacteria bacterium
CCTGGAAGAAGATGTCGGAAAGAGGGCAGCAGTTCGCCTTGTCCGGGCAGGTCCGGTTGCCGGAGCCGCTGGTTCCGCTGATTCAGAAGGCGCTCGGCGCCTGACTCGGGCGCGGACGGTAGGAACCGGCCAGGGTCAGGCTGTATTCCGAAAGGGGAGCAGAGCGAATTTCCCCGGCGGGCAGAGCGAGGTACTGCTCGACAGGCTTGAGATAGGCTTGAACCGACTGCTCCCTGCCGCTCATCTCGTCGATCACCAGCAATTCCCTGCGGCGATAGCCGTCGGGCTGGTCTATGCGCTCGAGCCGGTCCATGTCCGCAAGGGCCGCATCCTCCAGTTCATACACTTCCCCGTACACGGGCAGGCCCTCGCCGGGCGCATCGACCAGCCAGGGTGAATGTCGCTCGCCCACCAGCAACAACGGATAGGCTTCTACCGTGCGGTAGCGTCCCGCGACCCGCCTTCCGCGATTTCGGTGATGATTGGGGAAACCCTGCCTGAGGGTGCCGAACACGAAAACCCGCTGACTCATGCCGTCTCGACAAAGGCACGGATCCAGCGCGTAAACAGGTGATTGTCTGGTTCCTGTTCCAGCGAGGCCAATCCGGCCTCGATCTGTTCGGGCGAGTAGAGATCGCGACGATCCTCCATCAATGCCCGCGCGTAGTCCCTATGCCATTCGGGATGCCCTTGCACGCTGAGAAACTGCGCGTTCCATTGGACCACGAAATAGGGGCAGAAATCGCTTTCCGCGATTAGCGTCTCTCCTTGGCCTGGCAAGACGCTGACCTGATCCCGGTGGCTTACGATCAGTCGCAGTTCTTCTGGCCGGTTTTCAGACCCTTCCGGTATCCAGTCGGGGTAGTCGAGCATGCGGTTGACGGCAATGCCGATGCCCCAGCCCTGGGGCGCTCGTTCGACTCGGCCACCCAGGGCGAGGGCCATGACCTGGTGGCCAAAGCAGATGCCGACGGCCTTGCATTCGTGCTGCTGCAAGCGTCGAAAGAAATCGATCAGTTGCCGCACCCAGGGCTCGTCACCGTAGGCATCGGCCTTGCTGCCGGTGGTGATGTAGAAATCGTAGGCCTGCAGATCCCGTGGATAGTCGCCGGCAACGCAGTCGAAGCGGTCGAACTCGATATCCCGGTAGCCTGCATCGGCGAACATCCGCTCGATCATCTGCGGGTAGTCGCCGAAGCGCGGGCGGAATTTCTCCAGCACCCGGTCGCATTGCAGGATCGCGGCTTTCATTGCCTACAGCCGGCCGTGCACGGCATCGCGGAAGATGCGGCTGTAGGTCTCGGCATCGAAGGCAATCGGGTTGCCGCCGGCGGAGGGGTCGGCCATGGCCATTTCCCCGATGCGCTCCGCTTCGTGGTCGTCGATGCCGATATCGGCGAGACCGTGCGGAATCTCCAACTCGGAACGCAGCTCCAGCACCCATTGCTGGAAGCCGTCGAAGCCGCCGTTCTCCAACCCCAGATAGTCCGCGGCACGAGCGAGCCGCTCTTTGATGGCCTCGCGGTTGGCCTTCAGCACATAGGGCATCAGGATGGCGTTGAGCAGACCGTGGTGGGCGTCGTAGAGCGCGCCCAGGGGATGGGCCAGGGCGTGCATGCCGCCCAGGCCCTTCTGGAAGGCGGTGGCTCCCATGCTGGAAGCCACCAGCATCTGCATCCGCGCCTCGATATCGTTGCCGTCGGCAAAGGCTCGGGGCAGGTAGTCGCGGACCAGACGGATGCCCTCGACGGCGATGCCTTCGGCCATGGGATGCCAGAAGGGGGAACACAGGGCTTCGAGATTGTGGGACAGGGCATCCATGCCGGTGGCGGCGGTGATCGGGGCCGGCAGACCGACGGTCAGTTCCGGGTCCAACAGGACCTCGGCCGGCAACATGCGGGGGTGAAAGATGATCTTCTTGCGGTGCTCGGCGCTGTCGGTGATGACCGAGGCGCGGCCTACTTCCGAACCGGTGCCGGCCGTGGTGGGCACGGCGATCACCGGCAACATGCCCTCGGGGCGCACCCGGGTCCAGTTGTCGCCGACATCCTCGAAATCCCACAGGGGTCGGTCCTGGCCCACCATCAGGGCCACGGCCTTGGCCGCGTCGAGGGCCGAACCGCCGCCGAAGGCGATGATGCCGTCGTGCCGGCCGGCCCGGCAGGCTTCAACGCCGGCATCGACATTCTCGCCCGTGGGATTGGCCTTGATGTCGGAGAACAGGCTGCGCCCGAGCCCGGCTGCATCGAGGCGATCCAGGGTCTGTTCGACCATCGGCAGGGCTGCCAGCCCCGGATCGGTGATCAGCAGGGGATTCTGCATGCCCATGGATCGGCACAGCTCCGGCAGCTCGGCGATGCGGCCGGCCCCGGCACGGATGGAGGTGGGGTAGTTCCAGTTCGCGGTCAGGCTCACGATGCTTGATCTCCGATTTTCTTGATGTGGAAGGATTTCGGGCGGGTCAGCTGTTCGTAGCCGATCACCGACAGGGTGCAGCCATGCCCGGAATTCTTGACGCCGACCCAGGCCAGTTCCGGGTCGAGGTAGTCGCAGCGGTTGATGAAGAAGGTGCCGACCTCGAGTTGTTCGCCCAGTTCGATACCCCGGTCATAATCCCGGGTGAAGATGGCGCCGGTGAGTCCGTATTCGCTGTCGTTCATGAGCGCAATGGCTTCCTCGTCGGAATCGACCTTCTGAATGCCGACCACCGGGCCGAAGCTTTCCTCGGTCATTACGCGCATCGAATGATCGACATCGAGCAGCACCTGGGGTGCCAGATAGGGCGAGCCGGGTTCGTCGAGCTCGTATTCGGCGGGGTTGATGGCGCCCCGGGCGCCCTGGTCGATGGCTTCGCGGATCTGTTCGCGGACGAAATCGGCCGCCGCAGCGCGCACCACGGGACCGAGCGTGGTTTCCGGGTCATCCGGCCGTCCGAGCTTCAGCGAGCGTACCCAGTCGATGGCCCTGGGCACGAAGTCGTCGTAGATGTCGCGGTGGACATAGATGCGCTCGATGCCGCAGCAGGACTGGCCGGAATTGAAGAACGCACCGTCCATCACCGTAACGACGGCCTGCTCGAGATCTGCGTCGGCGCGGATATAGGCGGGATCCTTGCCACCGAGTTCCAGACCGACACCTATGAAGCGACCCGCCGCGGCCTCTTCCACCGCATGCCCGCCGGCAACGGAGCCGGTGAAGGCGAGCTGGTCGATGCGCGGATCCTGGATCACCCGTTCCGCGGCCTCGTGGGTCAGATGCAGGTACTGGAACAGCCCTTCGGGCAGTCCGGCTTCGTCGAA
>WGBK01000412.1 GCA_015494335.1 Gammaproteobacteria bacterium
CGACCCGGCACATCACCGAATACCTGACCGCCAATGCAGCCGATCGAGGCCTTACCGGCAGGGCGGCGAATATCGCCCGTTCTCTCGGGCTTGATGCCCCCTTGCGTTTCACGGAAACTCGTTATTTTCTGCGCAAGCATCACGAAATCCCTCCCCGGCTGGTGCTGAACAACCCGGATGTCGGAAGCTTCAGCCGCTGCGAGGCCTGCCATGTCGGGGCAGAACGAGGCAACTATGATGAACATCAGGTACGGATTCCTGGCGTGGGCCGCTGGGACGACTAGCTGCGCCCTGCTCGGCCTGGCTCTGGCGACGGGCCCCGCCCTGGCGGACGACATCGATCAGGACGAGGTGCTGGAACTACGCCAGGCGGGCCGGATACTGCCCCTGGGACGGATCCTGGAAAGGGCCGGGCAGCACGTTCGAGGCGGACGGCTCATCGGGGCCGAACTGGAGCACGAGAACGGCCGCCTGGTCTACGAACTGGAATACCTGGGGGCCGGCGAGGTGTGGGAACTCCAGTTCGACGCCGCCACCGGTGAACTCCTGAACAAGGAGCGCGACTGATGCGGCTCCTGCTGGTGGAAGACGACATCGCCCTGGTCGGACACCTGCGCCGACGACTGGAACAGGCCGGTTTCGTGGTGGATCACGCCGATAACGGCGTCGACGCACAGTTTCTCGGCTCGGAACAGGAATACCGCATCGTCGTCCTCGACCTCGGGCTGCCCGGCCGCAACGGCCTGGAGGTTCTCAGGCACTGGCGGGCTGCGGGCAACAAGGTGCCGGTGCTGATCCTCACCGCGCGGGACGGCTGGAAGGAACGTGTGGATGGCCTGCGCGCCGGCGCCGACGATTACCTGGGCAAGCCCTTCGAGCCCGAGGAGCTGCTGGCCCGTATCGAGGCAGTGATCCGACGTCATTCCGGACAGGCCGATAACACCCTTGAGGCCGGCGGCCTGGTACTCGACCGCGACCGCCGCGAGGTACGCCTGCCCAACGGCGACCCGGTACCGCTGACGGCAACCGAGTTCCGAATTTTGGACGCCCTGATGCGCGCGCCCGGTCGGGTGCTCTCCAAGGCACAACTGGGCGAACAGGCCTTCGAGGACGACGAATACGACGGCAACCGCCTGGAGGTCTACATCCGCCGACTGCGCAAGAAGATCGGTGCCGAGCGCATCCTCACACGACGCGGGCTGGGCTATGTGTTCGTCGGGGACCGCCCATGAAGTCGCTGCGAAGCCAGCTCTGGCGCAGCGCGGCAACGGTGATGGCCCTGCTGGCCCTGAGCCTCTGGGTGATCGGTCAGTTGATCCTCGACCACACCCTCACCGGCCTGCTGGAATCGCGCCTGCAGCACGACGCCGAGACCCTGCTCGCCGCGGTGAACTGGCAGAACGGCTCAGCGCGGCTCGACCGCGCCGGTCTCGCGGGCGTCTATGCACAGGTCCGCTCCGGCCACTACTACGTCATCGAAACCGACGACGGGCGACGCTTCCGCTCCCGCTCCCTCTGGGACCGGGAGATGCCCGTCCGCCACCTGGCCGCCGGCGACCAGATCGCGGAAGAAGTCTCCCTCGACGGTGGCGAGACCGTTCTGCTACGGCATGCCGGCTATCGCAAGCAGGGACATCGCCTGTGGATCGGCGTGGCCGAGGACATCGCCCCGCTCAAGGCAGCCACCCGCCAGTTCAACCTGGCGTTTCTCCTGACCACCCTGGCGGGTTTCACCCTGCTGTCCCTGCTGCAGGGCTGGCGTATCCGCAGGGCCCTGCGCCCGCTCGACGCAGCGCGCGGGGAGCTGGACCGAATCGCTGCCGGCGAGCAGGAGGCCATACGAACCCAAACGCCCCCTGAAATCGCCCCGTTGATCACCGCCTTCAACCGCCTGCTCGCCCAGCACAGGGAACGCATCCGACGCTCCCGCAACGCCCTCGGCAACCTGGCGCATGCGCTCAAGACGCCCCTCAACCTTCTGCGGCAGGAGATCGAAGGGGTCGAAGACGACACGCTGAGCGCCTCGCTCGGCGATCAGGTCGAACGCCTCCGCCAGCTCACCGAACGCGAGCTGCGCCGCGCTCGCATCGCCGGTCCCGGCGGGACGGCCGTACCGTTCACACCGCGACAGGATCTGCAGGAACTGATCGAGGTGGTGAATCGCATCCACCCTGGCAGGCGCATCGCCCTGGACATTCGCGACACCGATGCGCCGGTCGCGGTGGACCGCGAGGACACCCTGGAACTGGTCGGCAACCTGCTGGACAACGCCTGCAAGTGGGCCGCCGGCGAGGTGCGGCTCTCGCTGGATCTGCAGCGAGGCTTTCGCCTGCGTATCGAGGACGATGGGCCCGGCATCCCTCCCGAACGGCGCGTCCGTCTGCTCGACCGCGGCCAGCGCCTGGACGAGGAAGCACCAGGCCACGGGCTGGGTCTTTCCATCGTCCAAGACATCGTGAGAAGTTACGGGGGCGAACTGAGGCTGGAAGAATCCGAAGCCCTTGGCGGACTGAGGGTGGACATCCGACTCTGACCCGCCTATGGGATGACGCCGCAGCGGGGCGCCCTGCGGCGTGTCCTCGGACCGCTCCACTCCTTCGCCTGTCACAGGGCTTGCGACTGAGACAATCGCTCTCTTCGGGCATGCCGCCTGCCCACTGGGATCCACAGGCGCCGCTGGCGCGGCCCCGCTCTTGGCACGCGAGTGATCGAAGCTCGCGTTGCCGTGGCGGGCAGGACCTGTGGACTCAGTGGACAGCCATGACCGGACCACCGAGGCGGACGCGATAACGAAATGAAGGTGCCCATTGATCTCCTCTGCGACATCTTTTTTTACCGTACGTGACTATTCTGTACAGATCCATCAATGCACGCCGATATTTATCACGTACGATAAATATTTGTTGCCATCGCAGGGGCTATCGGCTATTTTTTACCATACGGTATATTTTGGGCCCAAGCCATGCCCAACAAACCCATCGACTATGGCCCCATTCAGACCACCGAGGCGCTCGGCCGCCTGGTTCGCGCCCACCGCAAGCAGCGCGGACTGACGCTGGAGACCGTCTCGGGGCTGGGGAACCTGAGCACGCGCTTCCTCTCCGAGTTCGAACGGGGCAAGGAAACCGCCGAGATCGGCAAGATACTCAAGGCGCTGCGCACGCTGGGTCTGGAGGTGATCGTCCGGCCCCGTGGCCAAGGCTCATCCGATGACAGGGACGGAGCAGCGCCATGAGCCAACCGGATACACTCAATGTCTGGTACGAACACCGCCGGGTCGGCACCCTGTGGCGCAATCCCGTTGGGCTCATGGGGTTCCGCTATCACCCGGAATGGATCGAGACCGGTTTTGCGATCTCCCGCAGCCTGCCGCTGGAGGACCGCGAGTTCCCGCCCGAGGC
>WGBK01000413.1 GCA_015494335.1 Gammaproteobacteria bacterium
CCGAAATGGGATCTGCTGCCGGCCTGACGCGGCCGGCAGGCATCACTTCTTGGCCGGAGGAGGTGTGAAGGGCTTGTCGGCCAGCTCGCCTTCTCCGAACAGGAAACCGATCATGTGCTGCTCGAGACGCTCGAGCGCCTGCGGATCCATGGTCGACAGGCCATTCTCGTTGATGATCATGGTCTGCTGCTCGATCCACTTTTTCCAGCCCTCTTCCGAGACATTCTCGAAGATGCGCTTGCCCAGCTCTCCGGGATAGGGCACACGGGTCAGTCCAGGGGCTTCGCGCTTGAGCACGACACAATCTACCATTCGGGTCATAGGTTCTTCTCGATATCGTTGGGGAATCGTTTTCCACGGAAGCCGCGGAGCTGACCGCCATGGTAGCACCAGATGCCGCCGAAAAGCAGCAATCAGAATGCGTAATTGAGTCCCACCGAAATCACCGGCCAGGCCTCCAGCGCCGACAGCTCGTCATTGGCCGTGGCCTCGGCCTTGTCGACCTCGGCATCCAGTTCGGCCTGGATCTTGCCGCCCTGGGCCGCGGGACCGTTCGGATCCAGCGTCGGCGCCTTCAGGTCCACGCTTGGTGAAAGCAGCAGCACGCCCAGCTCGACACTCAGTGCCAGACCCGGCTCGTCGTCGGCCTTGCGGCCCCAGCCGATGCCGACATAGGGCTCGTAGCCGCTGCCGAGCTTGACCGTTCCGGACATGCTCGGGTCGGTGAAATCCTGGGATACGTCGTAGGTCTGGCCGTCGAAGGTCACAGTGGCGCTGGTGATGGTACCAGCCAGCTTGGCCTTGCTGTCATTCTTGAACATGCCGGCAGAGACATGGAAGGTTCCGTCGAAAACATACCAGTCCAGCATCAGCGCGGTGGCGCCGAAGTTCATGTCCAGGGTCGAGTCGATGGAAGCATTGGTGCCGGTATCCGCATCATTGAGATCGAGGCTCTCGTCAGTAGAGAAATCGATGTTGGTCAGAGCAATGCGGGCATTGAGAGTCTGGGTCAGGGCCAGGCTCAACTCCAGGCCAGTACCGAGGGTTCCGGCCTTCACGCCGACGCCAAAATTGAGATCCTGGGCTTGCAGGGGGGCACTCGAAAGCAGCAGCAGGCCGCCGAAAACAGGGTAAAGCTTTTTCATTATGGATTCCGGTTGGTGGTAACAAGCCTTCGAGTATAGACAGGATCTCCGGATGCGCTGTATTTTCGACGAAAGGTGATTTTTCGCGTTTTTTTGGTGCGGCATGCTACTATCGGAAGTTGAAGTACAGCGATAAAAAAGGCACGGCTTGTCCTCTCTCAAACCCACGACAAATACACCCGCGAACTTCCGCTTCACCTGCTACGGATTGACGCATACCGGTCTGGTCCGCGATCACAACGAGGACAGCTACGCCTGCGTCAACGATCAGGAACTGTGGATGGTCGCCGACGGCTTGGGCGGACACAGTTCCGGCGATTTCGCCAGCCGTACCCTGGCCGAGCAGGCAAAGAAGTATCGCCGCCAGCCGAAGCTGGATCAGTCGATCCTGCTGCTCGAGGAGACCTTTCTCAACGCCCACCAGCGCATCCTCGAGGAGACCGCCAGTCGTCCCGGTCAGGCCACCATCGGCAGCACCCTGGTGAGTCTGTTCGCCTGGCAGGACCTCGCCTTCGTCATGTGGGCCGGCGACAGCCGCGCCTATGTGCTGCGCGACGGCCAGCTGATCCGCCTGACCGAGGACCACAGCCTGGTCGAGGAACTGGTGCGCATGGGTCAGCTGGCAGCCGACAAGGCCGAGGAACATCCAGCCTCGAATGTCGTGCTCAATGCCGTGGGTATCGAGAACAACCTCTATTTCGACCTCGAATATTCACCGATCCATGACCAGGATCTGTTTCTGCTGTGTTCCGACGGGCTGTACAAGGACCTCAGCGATGATACGATTGAAACCCTACTCAACGATCAGGCCGACGACCTGGAGAAAGCCAGCTCGAAGCTGCTCGAGGCTGCTCTGGAAGCCGGCGGCAGCGACAACTGTACGGTGGTCCTGATCAAGGCGGAGCAAAGGGACAGGGCCTGACATGGCGGACATCTGCGAAACCATCATCGATGACTTTCTTTCCGGCAACCTGAGCTATCAGGATCTGGAGCAGGGCCTGCAATCCATCTTCAAGGCATCGGCGCCCAGCGGCACCCGAGCACTGGAATACGTCAAATCCCTCTACCTAGGCAACCAGCTCAACGATGAGCAGTTCAAGACCCTGTCGGCCACCATCTCGCAGCTCAACATCGAGACCACGCTGAGCGGCTCCGAGGGCGAAACCGACATTTCCTATTTCAACGAGGACAAGACCCTGCATGTCACCGGCCTGACCGAGCAGGACGACAACCCGTCCATCGACAACACCGGCGACAAAACCGTCATCATTCACACCGAGAGCGCCGACCCGGTCACCGATTTCAACCCGCACCTGAAGAAGAAGCGCCGCCAGCAGGATCGACGCGAGGAGAGTCAGCCCTCTGCGCCCACCACCGGCGGCGATACCGCCCCTGGCCACGCCCATCTCGGCCCGGGCGCGACCCTAAAGGGTCGCTTCGTGTTGCTCGAACGCCTCGGCCAGGGCGGCATGGGCGTGGTGTTCAAGGCCAAGGATCTGCTCAAGGTCGAGGCCCAGGACAAGAACCCCTTCGTTGCCATCAAGGTGCTGACCGACGCCTTCAAGAAGTTCTCCGGTTCCTTCATTGCCCTGCAGCGCGAGGCCAGCAAGGCGCAACGGCTGGCCCACCCGAACATCGCAACGGTGTACGACTTCGATCGCGACGGCGATACCGTGTTCATGACCATGGAATACCTGCAGGGCAAGCCCCTGAACCGCCTGATCAAGGAGCTGCCGGAACACCCGATCAGCAAGGAGAAAGCCCTCGACATCATCGAACAGCTCTGCCACGGCCTCGCCTACGCCCACGAGAAGAAGCTGATCCACTCCGACTTCAAGCCCGGCAATTGCTTCCTGCTCAACGACGGCACGGTCAAGCTGCTGGATTTCGGCATTGCCCGTGCCAGTACCACCCCAGGCGAGGAAAAGGAACAGACCATGTTCGACCCGGGCAAGCTGAGCGCCGTCACCCCGGCCTATGCGACGCCGGAGATGTTCGCCGGCATGAATCCGGACCCGCGCGACGACATCTACGGTCTGGGCTGCGTCGCCTACCAGTTGCTGGCCGACGGCAAGCACCCCTATAACAAGGTGGCCGCTCCCAAGGTCAAGGAACTCGGCATCAAGCCCAAGCCGATCAAGGGACTCGACCGGCGTCAGCAACGTACCCTTGCCAAGGCGCTGACCGTCAACCGTGACGAGCGCATACCCACCGTACGCAAGTTTCTCGAGGGTATTCGTCCACGCAAGTCACACACCAAGCAGTTGCTGCTCGGTGCCCTGTTCCTCGTCATCATCGCCGGCGCCGCCGGGTACAAGCCCTTCATGGCCTTCCAGGCCGAACAGAACCTCTACAGCACTATCGACCGCATCAAGAAGGGTGACAAGGCCCTGCTGATCGAAACCATCTGGGGCCTCGACAAGTTGCCGCCGGATCACAAACAGATTCTCTCGGTCGGGCTGCGTCGCGAGATCATTACCTTCTACCGTGACCGCATCAACAGCGTGTTCCGCCCCGACGAAGGACTCTACGACTATCTGCAGGCCAGCAACCTGCTGAGTCAGGCCAAGCGGCTCTATCCCGATTCGGTGCTGCTGTCGATCATCGAGGATCAACTGAAGGAACAGAAGGATCGCCTGATGACAAGACTGACCGCCCTCTACCAGCGATATCTGAAGGAAAAGCGGTTCATCCCCGGCAACAACGGCGAGGA
Source organism: Gammaproteobacteria bacterium (assembly GCA_015494335.1). Taxonomy (GTDB): domain Bacteria; phylum Pseudomonadota; class Gammaproteobacteria; genus S144-22. Next base: position 3,859 of record WGBK01000413.1, read on the forward strand.
TCTGCCAACGGTGCTCGGCCTGATTCGCCGCGTCGATCCGCGCCACTACCTGCTGCGCGACGAGAAACTGGCCGAGATCTACCTGGGCGAAGCGGAAAAACAGATCGCCGGGCGCAAGTTCGATCAGGCCCGGGAGTATATTCGCACCGGCCTGTCCCTGTTCCCGGACAATAGCCGGCTGCAAGCCCTGGACAAACAGATCAACGCTGGCATGACAGTGCGATAACGAGATGAAACTGGACAACACCCCCCTGCGCCAGCTGGTCAAGCACTTCGCCAGCGGAAACCTCGACCGAGAACAGTATGTGCGCTTGCGCGCCCGCCTGTTGCAACGCCTCGAGCAAAAGGGATCGCTGACCCAGAAGGATCTTGAGCAGGTACTCGAGGGAGTACAGGATTCCGAACAACCGCAAGCGCCGCCCAGCCGCTACTCACGCAGCGACTGGGTCATCATCCTCCTCGGTCTGGCTGCGGCTCTGGCTCTCGGCGTCATACTCTACAGCTGAAACACCTGACCTGGCTTGCGCCTGTCCATGCATTTTCATGGCTTCGCTCCTGCATGAACCAGAACGGCGAGCGCCGCCGCCACTAACCGCGCCAGCGGAGGGTCAGAGCGGGATGGCAGCATGATCGGCACACGCGCCCCCACGACAATCCCCGCCAACACCGCACCCGCTAGATATTCCAGGTCCTTGGCAAGGATATTGGCCGCATTCAGATCCGGCGCCAGCAGAATATCGACTTCGCCGGCCACACTACTCTTGATGCCCTTGATCCTTGCCGCCTCCGCTGATATCGCATTGTCGAAAGCCAGCGGACCATCCACCAGAGCGTGCTCGATCTGCCCGCGTTCGGCCATCTTGCTCAGGCAGGCGGCATCGATGGTGGAAGCGATAGACGGCTTGACGATTTCAACTGCCGACAGAGCCGCCGCCCTGGGCTGTTCGATGCCAAGCAGGCGTGCCAGGTCGATGGCGTTCTGCAGGATTTGCGCCTTGGGCATCAGGTCGGGGGCAATGTTGATGGCGGCGTCTGTAATGAACAGCAGCTTGTGGTAACGGTCCATTTCCGCCACGAATACATGGCTGACCCGCTGATGGGTACGCAGATGTTCCAGCACCGGGTGCATCAATACATCGGTATGAATCCAGCCCTTGGCCAGGGCATCGACCCTGTCCTGCATGACCAGGCCGACGGCGATCTCTGCGGTTTTGGAATCCGATGCAGCCGAGACCACAGAGTCATCGCCCATCGCGTAACCCAGTTCACGCGCGGTGGCCCGAGTGCGCTCCGGTTCACCCACCAGTACGGGCTTCACCAGCCCTTCCTCTCTAGCCTCAAGAATACCCTGTAACACGTGGGTTTCCCCCGCATCCACAACCGCCACGCGCAACGGAGGATGGGAGCAAGCCCGTTCGATCAGCGCCTTGAGTTTGTTTCCCGGAAATTCCGCTTGTTCCGTCATGTCTCTCTTTTCCTGTGCTGCTCATCCCCATCGTACATCCGACGGATTGGACTGGACAGGCCCTTTCGTTCAGATTCGACTTAACAGGCTGTTGAAAAACCCCCAGGATTCCGCAGGATCCACCTGAAAGTATCGAAACGGTGACACTGAAGATGCGAGGCCCAGACATCCAACAAGACACCCTGTTCAGCACGGTGAGCCCGGAGCAGCGGGTGCCGAAAGATCATCCATTGCGTCCTATCCGGAGGATGGTCGATGAAGCCCTCAAGGCGCTGGATAGCGAGTTCAATGCCCTCTATGCCGACCTGGGGCGAGACTCGATCCCGCCGGAAAAGCTCCTGCGTGCCCAGCTGCTGATGGCCCTCTACACCATCCGCAGCGAGCGCCAGCTGATCGAACAGATCGACTACAACCTGTTGTTTCGCTGGTTCGTGGGCTTCTCCATGGACGACCGGGTCTGGCATCACTCGACCTTCACCAAGAACCGGGATCGATTGCTGGAAGGCGAGGTCGCGCACCAGTTCTTTGCCCAGGTGCTGGAGCAGGCCCGGGCCGCAGATCTGCTGTCGGAGGAACACTTCAGCGTGGATGGCACACTGATC
>WGBK01000414.1 GCA_015494335.1 Gammaproteobacteria bacterium
ATCCTCAACCTGAAACGGCCGGATTTCACCACCGCCAAGCGCCTGTCCGATACCATCAACCGCATCCTCGGTCCGGACAATGCCTTTGCCCAGGACAGCGTGACGGTCAAGATCCGCGCGCCGAAGGATGTATCCCAGCGCGTCGGTTTCATGTCCTTCGTCGAGAACCTGGAATTCCAGCCGGGCGAGGCACCGGCCCGGGTGATCGTCAATTCGCGTACCGGCACCGTGGTCATCGGCAGTCATGTGCGTGTCTATCCGGCCGCGGTGTCCCACGGCAACATGACCGTGACCATCACCAATACCAACCAGGTCAGCCAGCCGGAAGCCCTGTCCGGCGGCCAGACGGTGCAGACGGTACAGTCGCAGATCGATGTCACCCAGGACAACAATCGCATGTTCCTGTTCAACGCCGGCGTGACCCTCGACGAGATCGTGCGCGCGGTCAATCAGGTAGGTGCCTCGCCGGGTGATTTGGTGGCGATTCTGGAGTCCCTGAAGCAGGTTGGCGCGCTTTCTGCAGAGCTGATCATCATCTGATCCGGAACCGAGCCAGGAACACGCCGATGCTGCAGACCGAAAATGCCAATCTCTATCTCGACATGAGCCAGTTCGCCTCGCTCAAGCGCGATGCGCGGGCGGGTTCGGACGGTGCGGCAAAATCGGCGGCGGAACAGTTCGAGGCCCTGTTCCTGCAGCGCATGCTCAAGGACATGCGCGCCGCAGCGCGTTTCGACGACAGCCAGCACAGCAATGCCACGGATTTCTACCAGGAGATGTACGACAAGCAACTGGCCCTGATGCTGTCGAAGCAGGGGGGCATCGGCATCGCCGATCTGCTGCAGCGGCAGCTGGGCGGAAGTGAAGGGCCGGCCATCCCCGGCGGGCAAGGGCTTGCCGCCGAAACAGGCAAGGGTTTGCCGCTGTATTCGAGACGCGAGCGACATACGTCGTCGGCATTGCCCCTCGACAGCATGCACTATCGCTCGCCCAATCCCGAGGTGCGCACCCATGCGCTCGATGCCGTGGTGGAGTCATCAGGTTCGACACCGTCCGCAGATGCAGCTCCGGCCTCCCTGGAGAGCGAAACCCTGTTGCCCTTTGCCGGCTGGGACAGCCCGGATCATTTCGTGCGCGACCTGTGGTCCCATGCCGAGAAGACCGCGGCAAAGCTCGGGGTTTCCACCGAGTTGCTGGTGGCGCAGTCGGCCCTGGAAACCGGCTGGGGCCGTCATGCCATGCGCCGGCCCGATGGCGGTATTGCCTACAACCTGTTCGGCATCAAGGCCGGCAGCGACTGGAGCGGCGCCAGCATCACCCGCAGCACGCTGGAATTCCGCGGCGGCGCGATGCAGCGCGAGCAGGCCCGTTTTCGCGCCTACGACAACCTGTCCGAAGCCTTCGACGACTATGCCCGCTTCCTCGAGACCCGACCCCACTACCGCGCGGCCCTGCAGCACGGAGGCAGCGATGAGCGCTATATCCGTGGCCTGCAGCAGGGCGGTTACGCCACCGATCCGAACTATGCCGAGAAGGTGCTCGGCATCCTGCGCGGCCAGACCCTGCGCCAGGCCCTGGCCGCCATCGATACCGTGAAGGAGAACGCACATGTCTGACCTGCTCAACACCGCCGTCAGCGGGCTGATGACCTACCAGCGCGCCCTCGGCACCGTCAGCCACAACATCAGCAACGTCAATACCCCCGGCTACAGCCGTCAGAGCGCCGACCTGGTCACACGCAACCCGCAATACATTGGCGGCAACTACCTGGGCAGCGGCGTCAACATCCAGGCGGTCAGCCGCTATTACGACCAGTTCATGACCGACTCGGTGCGCGACAGCAATTCTTCCTTCTACCGCCTGGAGAAGTTTTCCGCCCTGGCCAGCAATATCGATGACATCCTGGCCGACCCGGTGGGCGGCATCTCGCCGATCCTGCAGGATTTCTTCACCGCGGTGCAGGGGGTGTCTGACGACCCGGCATCGACCACGGCGCGGCTGCACATGATCAACACCGCCAATGCCCTGGCCAACCGCATGCAGACTTTCGATACCCGGCTGCAGCAGCTGGAAACCAATTCCGCCACCGACATCCGCACAACGGTGGAGGAGATCAACGACCTGGTCGAGGGTATCCGCAAGATCAACGTGACGATGGAAGAAATGGCCCGTGCCAACGGCGCTACCGAGCAGTCGGCCGACCTGCTGGACCAGCGCGATGCGCTGATCGACGAGTTGTCGAAGAAGATCAGCGTCAATGTCGTCAACGGCGAGAGCCCGAACGAGATCAGCATCATGATCGGCAACGGACAGACCGTGCTCAACGGCATGAATGCCTTTCGCCTGGTGGCGCAGCCGGATGCCGCCGATCCGCGCCGGGACGTGATCGTCTACGAAGGCGTCATCAACCAGCAGGACATCAGCGCGCACCTGACCGGTGGCGAGCTGGGCGGTCTGCTCGATTTCCGCTCCGAGGTGCTCAATGTGGCGCGCAACTCCCTCGGACGCGTGGCGGCCGGCCTGGCCGAGAGCTTCAATGCCCAGCACCGCGAAGGCATGGATCTCAACGGTAACCTGGGGGGCGATTTCTTCGCCTATTCCGGGCCGGTGACGACGCCCTTTTCCACCAACAGCGGCAGTGCCACGGTCAGCGCGACCATCACCGATGTCACTCAACTGACTCGAGAGGACTATACCCTCTACTACGACGGCGCCAACTGGCAACTGACCGCGGGCAATGGTACCAGCATCAGCGTCGCCGATGCCTCGCCGGCCAACACGGTGATCGATTTCGAGGGCATCCAGGTCACCATCGATGGCGCCAGCGCCCCGGCGGTGGGCGATCAGTTCACGATCCGGCCGACCCTCGATGCGCCGCGCGAATTCCGTGTGCTGATCGATGATCCTAATCGGATCGCTGCCGCCGGGCCGGTGCGCGCCGAGTCATCGTTGCAGAATCTCGGCGATGTGTCGATAACCCAGCCAGAGGTGCTCGATTCTTCCAACCCCAACCTGCTCAATACGGTGAACCTGGTGTTCGACAACCCGGCCACGACCTTTACCGCGGATGCGGCGGTGACCACCGGCGGCGTGACCTACGCGGCCGGCGCGGCGATCCCCTGGAGCAACGACATGCAGATCGAGGTCAACGGTTGGCGCGCGCAACTCAGCGGGCAGCCCCAGCCGGGCGATCGTCTGCTGGCAGAGGCCAATCTTGGCGGCGATGGTGACAACCGCAATGCGCTGGCGCTGGCCGGTCTGCAGGCACGGGGCCTGTTCGATGGCGGGCGTGCCAGCTACCAGGAGGCTTATGCCAGTTTCGTCGGCGAGATCGGGACTCTCACGGCCACGGCGAATGTGGAGCGGGATGCTCAGCAATCCCTGTTGACCCAGGCCGAGGACCGGCGCAGCAGCTTTGTCGGCGTCAACCTCGACGAGGAGGCTGCGGACATGATCCGTTTCCAGCAGGCTTATGAAGCCACCGCCCGCGTCATCGCCACGGCGCAGACGGTATTCGACACCCTGATCAACTCGGTACGCTGACCATGCGCATTTCCACCAGCCAGTTCTATCTCCAGGGCCTGCAGGCCTTCGGCAACCAGCAGGTCAAGCTGGCCAAGCTGCAGGAACAGATTTCCACCGGTGTTCGCATCGCCAATCCCTCCGACGATCCGGCCGGTGCCGCGCGGGTGCTGGAGCTGGAGCAGGAGATCAAGCTGCACGAGCAGTACCAGACCAACATCACGCTGGCCGACCAGCGTCTGAGCCTACAGGATTCCACGCTGCAGGGCGCCGAGAACCTGCTGCAGCGGGTGCGCGAGCTGGCCATCCACGGCAACAACGCCAGCCTCGACGAGGTTTCGCGCAATGCCATTGCCGACGAACTGGACCAGCGTCGTCAGGAATTGCTGTCGCTGGCCAATACGGTCGATTCCAACGGCGATTTCTTGTTTGCCGGTTTCCAGAACCAGCAGCGCCCCTTCGAGTTCGTGCAGACCGGCTCCGTGGAGCATGTGCAGTTCAATGGTGACGAGGGCGAACGCTGGGTGCAGATCAGCCAATCACGACAGATCAATACCGATACCCTGGGCAAGCCTTTGTTCATGGAGGTGGAAAGCAGTGCCGCCCTCAATGAACAGGCCGATGCTGCCAATGCCGGTAGCGGGGTGATCGCGCCGGCCAGTGTCATCGATCATTCGGTCTATGTGCCCGGTGAATACCGGATCGTTTTCACTGCGGCCAATACCTATGATGTGGTCGATGTCGCCGCCGGTACTAATATCGTCACCGGCGCCACCTACAGCGACAGCCAGCCGATCGAATTTCAGGGCATCCGCACTTCCATTACCGGTGCGCCGGCGGCAGGGGACAGCTTTACCATCCGTCCCGGGCAATACCAGGATGTGTTCGAGATCATCGACAATCTTTCCTGGACTCTGCGCCAGGCCACCACGGATGCACAGCGATCCGCCAACTATGCACAGGCCCTCAACGACCTGGATTCGGCCTACCAGAATCTGCTCGAGGGTCGTACCAGCATCGGCGGAAGAATGAATGCCCTCGATGCCCAGAAGGACGACAACGAGGCCTTCATCGTCACCACCACCAAGACCGTGGGTGAGATCCGTGACACCGACCTGGCCGAGGCCATTAGCCAGCTGACTCTCGAACAGACCACCCTCGATGCAGCCCAGGCCGTGTTCGCCCGCATCACCAGCTCCAGCCTTTTCAACTTCCTGCGTTGAGGGTTTGACGGATGGCAGCGAAGGTTTGGCGAGGCATGAGTTAAGAGCTTGCCAGACTCAAGGCCATCCGAATCTAAAGGTTTTTCTCTCCCGGCCGATACCCTTGGCAAGGGGACGAACGGTCACAAATTTCCCTAAGGTTTTTTTCTTCGTGGCCGTTAACCCTCTTGAACGGGGAATCCGCAGATCGGATTTCCGCAACTTTACCAACGGTATCCGGCGCTGTAACAGGCGCAACTAGCTCAGGAGAAACAAGCTATGCCACAGTTCATCAACACCAACGCCTACTCGCTCAACGCGCAGCGCAATCTGAATACCTCGCAGAATTCGCTGGCCACCTCGCTGCAGCGACTGTCTTCCGGTCTGCGCATCAACTCCGCGCGTGACGACGCCGCCGGTCTGGCGATCTCCGACCGCCTGACCTCCCAGATCCGCGGTCTCAACCAGGCCGTGCGCAATGCCAATGACGGCATTTCCCTGGCCCAGGTCGCGGAAGGCGCGCTGCAGGAATCCACCAACATCCTACAGCGCATGCGTGAACTCTCCATCCAGTCCGCCAACGGCTCCAACTCCGATTCGGACCGCGCCGCACTGCAATCCGAGGTTTCCCAGCTGCAGGCGGAACTGACCCGTATCGCCGACACCACCGCCTTCGGCGGACGCAAGCTGTTCGACGGCACCTTTGGTCAGGCCCAGTTCCAGGTCGGTGCTGAAGCCAACCAGACCATCGCCTTCGCCCTGCGCGACACCGATGCGACCCAGATCGGTATCTATCGTGCCGATCTCGACAGTGCCACCGCAAATACCGGCCTCGGCCGCGCGGTAGCAGCTGCTGCAAATACTGCCGGAGCCAACTCCGTGGCGGCTGGCACCCTGACCCTGACCGGCGAAGGCACGGCCACCGCGAATGTTGCGGCGAATTCCTCGGCTCGCGAAGTGGCTTCCGTGGTCAATGCGGAATCCTCCACCACGGGCATTACGGCCGATGCGCGTACCGTGGCCCAGTTCGGCGGCGTAACCACAGCCGGCAACCTCAGCTTCACGCTGACCGCGGATACGGGTTCCACCACCAGTTCGGCCACCATCAGCGCCACAGTGACTTCCACCAGTGATCTGACGGCCCTGGCCAATGCCATCAATGCCGAATCCGGCACCACCGGTATCCAGGCCACCATCGACGATTCGGGCGCCACCATTTCCCTGATCAGCGAGAACGGCGATGACATCGTCATCGAAGGGTTCGTGAACTCCGGTGGTGGTAATGCAACCGTGACCAGCCGCAATTACGACAACACGACCTCCGGTGATGCCATCACCCTGACCGGCGACGGTGCCGCGGCTTCTACCGACTCCACCCGCGTCATCGGTGAAGTCCAGCTGGCCAGCACCAAGGCCTTCTCGGTAACCGCCAGCGATGCTTCGCTGAATGATGTGACCACCGCCGAAACCGGTAGCCTGGCCAGTGCTGCCGATGTGGATATCTCCACCGTGGCCGGCTCCCAGTCCGCCATCGGCATCATCGACGGCGCGCTGAACCAGATCGACTCCCTGCGCGCCGATCTGGGTGCGGTGCAGAACCGCCTCAGTTCTACCATCTCCAACCTGCAGAATGTTGCCGAAAACGTGTCCTCGGCCCGTTCGCAGATTCGTGATGCGGACTTCGCCAAGGAGACCGCGGAGCTGACCCGCAACCAGATCCTGCAGCAGGCCGGTATCGCGATGCTGTCGCAAGCCAACGCCCAGCCGCAGAATGTTCTCTCGCTGCTGCAGTAAGCGGGGGGTGAACTGAAACGGTTCCATTCAGACCCGTTCCCGGGGTGGCCGCCAGGCCCCCCGGGTTTGCGGGTTCAAGAGGTGACACATCATGGTTAACGATATCAGCAATGGCATGACGGCCCAGGGTACGGCGCCGGTGCAAACCGATGCAGCGGATGCGCAGAATCCTCCGGCCTCGATGACCCGTCCGGCCGTGTCCGAAGCGACCCGCGTGGAACAGACCGTTGGTCCCAGCGAGACCGCTCAGGCAACGCCTGGCTCCCAGGCCATCAGTGAGACCGTCTCCCGGCTCAACGAGGCGGTACAGGTGGTCAAGCGTGACCTGCAGTTTCGCGTCGATGACGAAAGCGGGCGCACGGTGATTACCGTTCTCGACAGCGAGACGGAAGAAGTGATCCGCCAGATTCCGCCGGAACAGGTACTGACCCTGGCCGAGAACATCGAATCCCTGAAGGGTGTCCTTTTCAGCGCCGAAGCCTGAAAAATGGACTGAAACTTGCATAATTGCATTGTACTGCGGGAATAGATTTCCGCGGCACGAGCAAGACCGTGAATTCGCCAGCCCGTTTCACCCGAGACGCGCCGGCAGGAAACCGACCGATGGTCCGGTTTTCCATCGGGCCGTGTTCTGCGGCCTATAATCGGGCAGAGGCGATGATCCGAACAGGCATCATCGAAATGGAACAGACGCAGGTAGACCCATGGCAAGCATATCCTCACTCGGCATAGGTTCCGGACTCGACCTGAGCAACCTGGTCTCCGGTCTGCTCGCCGCCGAGCGTCGCCCCCTCGAGAACAGCCTCAACCGGCGCGAATCCACGCTCGCCGCCGAACTCTCCGGCATCGGCCTGATGCGCAGCGCGATAGCCGACTTCCGCGCCAGCCTGTCCAGCCTGAGCAATGCCGACAGCTTCACCACCCGGTCGCTGAGCAACTCGAACACCGATGCCATCGAAGCCTCGGTCAGCAACGAGGCATCGCCGGGCAACTACAGCCTCGATGTGCAGAACCTGGCCGAGCAACACTCTCTGGCCAGCAGCAGTTATGCCGATATCAACCAGGAGATCGGCACGGGTACGCTGACGATTCGTTTTGGCACAATCACCGGCCCCGGTTTCGGCAGCTTTGCCGTCAATCCGGACAAGGCCGCCCAGACGCTGACTATCGACAGCAGCAACAACACCCTCGCGGGCCTGCGCGACTACATCAATCAGAATGAATTCGGTTTCAGCGCCGCCATCATCAACGATGGCAGCGGTTACCGGCTCACGCTCACCTCCGACAGCAGCGGCGAGGCCTCGGCAATGGAAATCACCGTAAGCGACAGCGACGGTTCCGATGTCGATAACCTGGGTCTGTCCAACCTGGCCTACAACGCCGGCGCCGCCAACCTGATCCAGACCCAGGCGGGCGAGGACGCCCTGCTGACCGTCAACGGCCTGACCGTGACCTCGAGCAGCAACACCCTCAACGACATGATCGAGGGCCTGAGCCTGACCCTGAAACAGGAGACCAACGGCACTCCGGTCAGCATCCAGATCAAGGAAAACAGCGATGCCCTGAAATCCTCCATCGAGAGTCTGGTCGAGGATTTCAACAGCATGATCAGCCAGCTCAACGATCTCGGCAAGGCCGGCGAGGAAGAGTCCGGCATTCTGGTGGGCGATGCCACCCTGCGCAACTTCGTCAACAGCGTGCGCAGTCATATCACTTCCGAGGTACCCGGCGTGCCCGGCGATATTCGCGCCCTGGTGGATATCGGCATTACCACCCAGCGCGATGGCAGCCTCAGCATCGACAGCGGCAAATTGAATGCGGCGCTCAGTGAGCATCCGAATCAGGTTAAGGCACTGTTTGCGCCGGTCGGCGAAACCTCGGATTCGCAGATCCGCTTTCTCGACAGCAGCGATGCCTCGATGCCGGGCCAATATGCAATCCAGATCGACCAGCTGGCGAGCAAGGGCAGTTACACCGGCACTGGCGGACTCGCTTTTCCTCTGACCATAGACGCCAACAACGATGAGCTGGCGGTCAGTGTCAACGGCAAGTCCTCTGGTCCCCTGGCCCTGACCCAGGGCAGTTACGCCGACGGCGCTGCCCTGGCCACCGAGTTGCAGGCCGCGATCAATTCCAGCAGCCTGCTGTCCGAGGCCGGAGTCGTGGTCACGGTCAGTTTCAATTCCGCAAACGGCAGTCTTGCCATTGTGTCCAACAGCTACGGTTCCGATTCCAGCGTCAGCATCGATTCGGTGGACACCAACACCACGGCCACCTTGGGGCTTGCTGTCGGTGCCGGTTCCGCCGGACAGGATGTGGCAGGCCGCATCGGAGGCACTCCGGCGGAAGGCAAGGGACAGGTGTTGACCGCCCTCGGCGGCGATGCCGAAGGCTTGTCGATCGATGTGTTGGGAGGCGCCACGGGGCCGCGCGGAACCCTCAGCTTCAGCCGCGGTTTCATCAATGGTCTCAACGATTTTCTCGGCGGGTATCTCGACAGCGATGGCGTGCTGACTACCCGCGAGGAAGGCCTCAACAAGTCGCTGGAGCAGATTGCCGACGAACGCGCTCAACTCGAGCGGCGCATGGCAGCCACCGAGGAACGCCTGATCAACCAGTTTTCCAAGCTGGATACCCTGCTGGCCCAGTTCCAGAGCACCAGCAATTACCTGTCCCAGCAGTTGAACAAGCTGCCCGGTTCCGGACAGTTGCTCAACAAGAAATGACCTGAATCCCAAGAGGTGGATGCATGAACATGAAACAGGATCCGTCCGGCGCCTACCAGAGCACCGGGGCCTACGGCGCGCTCTACGCCGACTCCCATTCTCTGATCACCCAGATGTTCGACGGCGCGATGACCCGCATCGCCCAGGCACGCGGTGCCATCGAACGCAAGGATGTCGCGGCCAAGGGCGAGCTGATTTCCCACGCCATCAACATCATCGGCAGCCTCGAGGCCTGTCTCGACTACGACAAGGGTGGCGAGATCGCGAAGAATCTGGGCCAGCTCTACGAATACATGATCCTGACCCTGACCCAGGCCAATATCCACAACGACCGTGCCCGGCTCGACGAAGTGATCGGCCTGCTGCTCGAGATCAAGTCGGCCTGGACCCAGATTGCAGAAAAGAAGGCGACCGAGGCTGCCCATTCCACGGCCGGTTTGTCCCTGCAGGCGGGTTGAAATTTCATGACGGCGAATCATCTGGCCCGTGCCCTCGAGCTGACCGAGCAGATGCTTCAGCAGCTGGAAGCCGGGGAATGGGAGGAACTGGAGGCGTTGGACCGACAACGGTTGCCGATGATCCAATCGGGCTTCGATCAACCCGAAGTCGATGTCGAGGCTGTCGCCCGGCTCAAGGAGCTCAATGACCGCATCGTTGCCGGCTTGAGCCGCCAGCGACAACAGACCCGCGATCAGCAGCTGCGCATGCAGCAGGGGCAAAGGGCCGCCCGCCAGTACCAACTCAATGAAGGATAAAAATAACTTCAAATACAGTTACTTATGTTGGTCGGGTAAAAAATCTCAAAATCCCGTCGAAATTCCGTCACTTTGAACTACACTCTGTTCGACTTTGCCATTGTCGTCACAAACGCAACAAGAACAGGCCAGCATGAGCGACACCACGACTTCGACCGATCCGGTCCTGATCATCGACAACGATGAAGAACGGGCCCGGCATTTCAAGACCCTGCTCGATTTCCTTCATTTCCAGTGCAGCATCGTCGATCCGCAACAGGCGGAAAATCTCGGACACGAGGATTTCGACCGCTATACGGCCATCTTCACCAGCAATGACGAAACCCTGCGTCACCGTTTCCTGCAACTCAACCAGAAACAGGCTTGCCAGTATCCGCTGGTGGTCATGACCGAAGATCCCGGCAACGGCGAGGTGGCTCATCTCCCGTTCATCGCCGCCATCGGCAACCTTCCGGATTACCGCTCCCTGAGCCGTGTTCTTGAGAAATTGCGTCACCACAATCGCCGTGAACGACGACGCAGCAACCGCGAAATCCACAACCTGATTGGCCGTAGCGCGGCGATCGCCGAGATCAGCCGCATGATCGAACAGGTGGCCAATACCGGCGCCTCGGTGCTGATCATGGGCGAATCGGGCACCGGCAAGGAAGTGATTGCCCGCAACATCCATGCCCATTCCGACCGGCGCAACAAGCCCTTCGTGCCGATCAACTGTGGCGCCATACCTTCCGAGCTGCTGGAGAGCGAACTGTTCGGCCACGAAAAGGGTGCCTTTACCGGCGCCATCAGTGCGCGCAAGGGTCGCTTCGAACTGGCCGAGGGCGGCGTGATCTTCCTCGACGAGATCGGCGACATGCCGCTGAACATGCAGGTCAAATTGCTGCGCGTATTGCAGGAGCGCACCTACGAGAAGATCGGCAGCAACCACAGCAACCGGACCGATGTGCGCGTCATCGCCGCCACCCATCGTCCGCTGGAAAAGATGATCCAGGAAGGAACCTTCCGCGAGGATCTCTACTATCGCCTCAATGTGTTTCCGATCGAGGTGCCGCCTCTGCGCGAACGACGCGAGGATGTGCCGATGCTGATCGATGAACTGATTCAGCGCATCGAACGCGACAAGCGGGGATCGGTGCGCCTGACCGCCAAGGCCAAGCAGATGCTGGCCCAGTACGACTGGCCCGGAAATGTGCGCGAGCTCGCCAACCTGGTCGAACGCCTGGCGATACTGCATCCACACGATGTCGTCGATGTGCGGGATCTGCCGGCCAAGTATCTCAGTGACGAGGTTTGCCAACAGATCGCCGAACAGGCGGATGCGGTCCCCGCAGCGCTGGCCACGCCCCAGACCCTGCCGGGTGGCGGTATCGATCTGAAGCAGTATCTGGCCGATATCGAGGTGGCGATGATCGAGCAGGCCCTGAACGAGACCGGGCATGTCGTCGCCCGCGCCGCCAACCTGCTCAAGATGCGACGTACGACCCTGGTCGAGAAGATGCGCAAGTACGAGATCGAGCGTTGACGCCCGCTTCGAAAAACCCCGTCAAGAAACCGGCGACGGGCTTGGCGAGGTTTTGCAAGTCCTTGTTGTCATGCCATTTTTTCTGAATGGATCGAATCCTGCTGCATGGCCTGGATCGAAACCGGAACCAGCCCAGATGACCGCCGCCAGCCTGCACAGCCTCGACCACCGAACGGATTTCCCGATGCCAGACCCCCTGCTGAATGCCCTGCCCGGAGCCGTCATCGTGCTCGATGCGAGCGGACGGGTGGCTCAGGCCAATGCCGATGCACGAGAGCTGCTCGGTGCGGATCTGCAGGGCGTTTCCTGGCGTGAGCTGGTGGCGCGCAGTTTCCTGCCGGATCTCGATCAGGGAGAATTGCGTACTGCCGACGGCCGGCAATTCAACATCGCCACTCGGCCCCTGGGTTATGCCCCGGGGCAGGTGCTGCTGCTCACCGAAGTCACCCAAATCCGTCAATTGCAACGGGCCGCCCAGCAGAACCTCCACCTGATGACCCTGGGCAAGATGATGGCCAGCCTGGCGCACCAGATCCGCACCCCGCTGACCTCGACCCTGCTGTACCTGTCGCAGATCGTGGACGGGGAGCTGAACGAGGAACAGCGACGGCGTTTCAGCGGAAAGGCCCTGGATCGCGTGCGCCATATCGAAAGCACCATCAACGACATGCTCAGCTTTGCCCACGGCGGGCAGTTCCACATGTGCGATTTTCCGGTTCGCCAGTTGCTGACGGAACTGCGCGACCAGTTGCAGCCTCAGTTAGCCCTGCGTCCCGTACGGCTCAAGCTGTCCCTGCCCGAGAGCGAATTGCTGATCAATGGCAACAAGGATGCGCTGCTCGGCGCGCTCGCGAACCTGTGCATGAATGCGCTGGATGCGCGTTGCGAAGATCGCGAGCTGCTGCTGCGCATCGAAACCGGCCTGACTCGTCAGGGGTTGCTGTCCTTGTCTATCGAAGACAATGGCTGCGGCATGGACGAGAACACCCTGGCCCATCTGTTCGATCCCTTCTTCACCACCAAGATGGATGGCACCGGGCTGGGCCTGGCCGTGGTCAAGTCGGTGATCGAATCCCATCAGGGCGGGATTGAGGTGCGTTCGGAACCGGGGCAGGGCAGTTGTTTCGAGATCCGGCTGCCCTGCCAGCAAGCAAGTCGAACCCAACTCAGTGGAAAGGTGAGCAAGCCATGATCGATCTGCTCCTGGTCGAGGATGATGCCGATCTTCGAGAAGCCATCGGCGACATGCTGGAACTGAATGGCATCGACTACATCGAGGCCGAGAACGGCCAGCAGGCCCAGCAGATCCTGCGCGAACAGTCGGTGGCGCTGGTGCTCAGCGATGTGCAGATGAGCCCAGGCAACGGTTACCAGCTGCTCGAACACATTCAGCAGGAATACCCGGGTCTGCCGGTGATCCTGATGACCGCCTATGGTTCCATTCCCCAGGCCGTGGATGCGATCCAGGCCGGAGCCGTCGATTACCTGGTCAAGCCTTTCGAGGTTTCGGAGCTGGTCAAGACCCTGCAGCAGCAGTTGCTGCCCGGCGCGCGTCAGGCTGCCGAGGACCTGATTGCCGTCGATCCCGCCAGCCGCGAGCTGGCGCAACTGGCGCGCCGGGTGGCCCAGTCGGACGCCACGGTGCTCCTCAACGGCGAAAGCGGCGTCGGCAAGGAAGTGCTGTCGCGCTACATTCATCGTCATTCCCCGCGCGCAGATGGCCCCTTTGTTGCCATCAACTGCGCGGCGATCCCCGAAAACATGCTCGAGGCCGTGCTGTTCGGCCATGAGAAGGGTGCCTTCACCGGGGCCATCAAGAGCAGCGTCGGCAAGTTCGAGCAGGCCCAGGGCGGCACGCTGCTGCTCGACGAGATCTCGGAGATGGATCTTGGCCTGCAGGCCAAGTTGCTGCGGGTGATTCAGGAACGCCAGGTGGAACGGCTGGGCGGCCAGACGACCATCGACCTGGATGTGCGCATCATCGCCACCACCAACCGAGATCTGAGGCAGGAAGTCGCCGAAAGGCGTTTCCGCGAGGATCTCTACTACCGCCTCAATGTATTTCCCCTGACCGTGCCGCCCTTGCGCCAGCGTCCCGAGGACATTCTTCCCATCGCCGAGAAACTGCTCTCCACCTATCATCGTGCGGCTGGTCAGCCCCTGAGCCTGAGCGAGGACGCCCGGCAGCGCCTGCGCGCCCACGACTGGCCCGGTAATGTAC
>WGBK01000415.1 GCA_015494335.1 Gammaproteobacteria bacterium
ATCACGGCGTACTCAAGAACTGGATCGAGCTCCAGCACAGCTACGAGTGTTTTTTCTTCGTGGCCGACTGGCATGCCCTGACCACGCACTACGAGTCGACTTCGGCCATCGCCCAGGGCAGCATCGATCTGGTCATCGACTGGCTCGCGGCCGGGGTCAATCCGGGCAGCGCGACCCTGTTCATCCAGTCACGCGTGCCCGAGCATGCGGAACTGTACACGTTGCTCGGCATGATCACGCCGCTGGGCTGGCTCGAGCGCGTACCCAGTTACAAGGATCAGCAGGACAAGCTCAAGGACAAGGATCTTTCCACCATCGGCTTCCTCGGCTATCCGTTGCTGCAGAGCGCCGACATTCTCATCTACAAGGCCGGCCATGTTCCGGTGGGCGAGGACCAGGTTGCCCATATCGAGCTGACCCGCGAGATCGCCCGCCGTTTCAACCATCTCTACGGCAAGGAACCGGATTTCGAGGAAAAGGCGAGGGCCGCCATCAAGAAGATGGGCAAGAAGAACGCCAAGATTTACAACGACCTGCTCAAGCGCTATCAGGAACAGGGCGATGCCGAGGCGCTGGAGGTCGGTTACGCGTTGCTGGATGCGCAGCAGAACATCAGCATCGGCGACAAGGAACGGCTGCAGGGCTACCTCGAAGGCGGTGGCCGGATCATCCTGCCCGAACCGCAGGCGCTGTTGACCCGGGCCTCTAAGATGCCCGGCCTGGACGGGCAGAAGATGTCCAAGTCCTACAACAACTCGATCAGCCTGCGCGAATCGCCGGACGAGGTGGAAAAGAAGATCCGTACCATGCCCACGGATCCGGCGCGGGTGCGCCGCACCGACCCGGGCGACCCGCAGAAATGCCCGGTCTGGCAATGGCACGAGATCTATTCATCGGACGAGGTGCGGCAGAAGGTCGCCGAGGGCTGTACCACGGCCAACATCGGCTGTCTGGAATGCAAGCAGTACATCATCGATGCGGTGATCGAGGAACTCAAACCGATCCAGCAACGCGCCCGGGAGTACATAGACGATCTCGCTGCGGTGGAAAACATCATCAACGAAGGCTGCGAGGCCGCTCGCGATGTGGCGCGAGACACGATGGAAGAAGTGCGCAAGGCGATGGGCCTGACACTCAGATGACAGGGCGGATGCTGCGATGATAGCGATCAAATGAGCGACCTGTTCCAGGAAACCGGCAACCAGTCGGAAATGCCCTTTGCGCTGGTGGAGGGCGAGCCGCTGACGGTGATTCCGCAGGATCTCTATATCCCGCCGGATGCTCTGCTGGTGTTCCTCGAAGCCTTCGAGGGCCCCCTGGACCTGCTGCTGTATCTGATCAAGCGCCAGAACCTGGATATCCTCGATATCCCGGTCGCGGTGATCACCCGGCAGTACATGGAATACATCCACCTGATGCAGGAAATGGAGCTGGAGCTGGCTGCCGAGTACCTGGTCATGGCCGCGATGCTGGCCGAGATCAAGTCGCGCATGCTGCTGCCCCGGCCGGTCAACGAGGATGACGAGGACGACCCGCGTGCCGAGCTGATCCGGCGGCTGCAGGAATACGAACAGTTCAAGCAGGCGGCCGAGGATCTCGACCACTTGCCGCGAATGGAAAGGGATGTTTTTCCGGCCCAGGCCGAGTTGCCGCCGCTGGATATCGATATTCCCCAACCCGAGGTTTCGATCAAGGATCTGCTGCTGGCCTTCCGCGATGTGGTCAACCGGGCCGAGCAGTTCGCCAGCCACCACATCGAGCTGGAGCCGCTGTCGGTGCGTGAACGCATGTCGCGGGTGCTGCAACAATTGAATCGCGACGGCTATACTGAGTTTCAGACCTTCTTCCTGCCCGAAGAGGGACGCATGGGCGTGGTGGTCAGTTTTCTCGCCATCCTCGAGCTGGTCAAGGAGTCGATGATCGAGCTGGTACAGAACGAACCTTACGCGCCCATCTATGTAAAACCACGAGCCGCCGCCTGAAACCATGGAAATGCAAACTCTCAAGACCCTGCTCGAAGCCCTGATCGGCGCCGCTGACCGGCCCTTGAGCGTCAACCAGCTGTTCGATCTGTTCGCCGGCGATCTCGACCAACCGGGCAAGGACGAGATTCGCAAGGCCCTGCAGGAGCTGATCGAGGAGACCGCCGGTCGCGGCATGCAGATCCGCCAGGTCGCCAGCGGTTATCGCCTGCAGGTCAATCCCGAGTACGGGAGCTATGTCACCCGCCTGTTCCAGCAGAAACCGCCGCGCTACTCGCGCGCACTGCTCGAAACCCTGGCTCTGATCGCCTACCGGCAGCCCATCACCCGGGGCGAGATCGAGGCAATCCGCGGCGTCAGCGTCAGCTCCAATATCATCAAGACCCTGCAGGAGCGGGAATGGGTGCGGACTCTTGGCCACAAGGATGTACCGGGCAAGCCCAGCCTGTACGGCACCACTGCGCAGTTTCTCGACTACTTCAATCTGAAATCCCTCAATGATCTGCCGACCCTGTCCGAGATCAAGGATCTCGACCAGTTCCATCCCGAGCTGGCCTTCAGCGAAGAAATGACCGCGGAAGGAAAAGAGAAAAGCGAGGCTGCTGAATCCGAATACGAGGGAGAAGCTTCAGACCCAATGGATAAGGCCGTCGACGCAGCAGTCTCATCCAGCGAACAGGAGCCGGTTTCATGAAGGGCCTTCGCCTGTGTCTGCTGTTGCTCGCGCTGTCTCTCGTGGCCGCCTGCGCGCCGAGGGGCGAGGAACTCAAGCGCTGGGAGCACGAGGACACCGGCGAGTACAGCGCCGCGTTTTCCGACGACGGCAAATACCTGCTGACCGGCTCCATCGGCGGCTATGGCCGGGTCTGGGATGTGGACAGGAACAAGGTGCTCTACAGCGTGCAGCACAAGAACAGCTCCGAGGGCGGCATCATCGGCGCCGATTTTTCCGCCGACGGACGCATCCTGGTGGTGATCGAGCCGAGCTTCGTCTCGCGC
>WGBK01000416.1 GCA_015494335.1 Gammaproteobacteria bacterium
CTGGGCGGCGAGTTGCAGACGCTGCTTCCGGAAGCCCGCATGCTGGGCGAGGAGATGAGCCCGCAGGAACAGCAGGCGGTGATCGATTCCGGGCAGGCCTACTGGTGCCTGGACCCCCTCGACGGGACCAACAATTTCCACCACGGCATGCCTCTGTTCTCGGTCAGCCTGGCCCTGATCCGTGAGCAGCATCTGGAGATTGCCCTGGTTTTCGATCCGGTGCGCAGGGAACTGTTCAGCGCTAGGAGTGGCGGTGGCCTGCGCATCAACCGGCAAGCGGCCCTGCGCCCGTCGCAACCCGCCCGGTTGGCGAAATGCCTGGCCTTTGTCGATTTCAAGCGTCTGCAGCGAGATCTGAAGGCGCGCCTGCTCGAGGGCATGCCCTTCAAGTCGCAGCGCAACATCGGCACCTGCGCCCTGGAATGGGCCTGGCTGGCCGCCGGACGCTGCCAGCTGCTGTTGCACGGAGGAGAGAAGTTCTGGGATTACGCGGCGGGCGTGCTGCTGTTGCAGGAGGCCGGCGGCGCCAGCTGCTCGGCCGACGGCTCTGCCATCTTCAATCACAGCCTCGACAACCGCCCCTGCATCGCCGCCAGCGAACCGCCGCTGCTGGAGGCCTGGTACGACTACCTGTACGCCGAGTAGTAGGTTTGTACGCCCTGGTACTGCTGACCGTAATAAGCGTTGTCGATGTCCTGCCGGCCATGGCTGTCGGCATTCCAGTCGCTGTCGGCATCGACATCGGCATCCGCGCGCAGGCGCGAGGCGAAACGCATGCTGAAGCTGAATTCGCCTTCCCCACGACCATTGCCGCGCCCCTGGCCACGACCGCGGGCGCTGCCACGACCGTCATGCCATTGGTTTCCGTAGGCACCCTGGTAGGCACTGTAGTCGGCGTAATTCCAGCCCCCCAGCGCATCGCTGCCGTCCCGGGCGACGGGGTAGGCAACCGGATAAACCGAAGGATAGGCATAGCCATAGGCAGCGGGCTGAACCGCGGCATAACCTGATTCGGGAGCGGTTTTGGGCTGATTGACCTGTGAAGTGCTTGCATCGGCAGTCGTGGAATCGGACTCGGCTGCGTTCTCGGCGACCGTCGGCTGCTCGTCCTTTTCCGGCAAAGCGGTGGCGAAGATGCCGCCGGAGAGCGGACGCACCACCCGCTGTTCGGGATCGCCTGCAGTTTCCTGGTCCGCAAGCTCGTTGGTCGCGATGGAAGAATCGGCCGATTCCTTGCGCTGCAGGTCCGATTGCAGTTGGGCGTTGACGGCTTCGCCATGGCGGGCCAGATCCAGGCTTTCGGTGCCCTGGATCTCGAGATAGGCGAGAATGCCCGCGTAGAGTGCCAAGGCCGAAGCCAGGCCGGCCAGTTGCAGGCCGCTGGTGGATCCTGATGTCATGTCGCCCTCGTCATTGTTGGTTGGTTTGAAACAGTATATTAGTAATTGCTTATATTTTCAATCGTGATGCCTCTTCCTCTCCGCCCATGGGTTCTGTTGCTGACAGGACTCCTTCTCCTCGTTGCCCAGCCAGCCCTGTCCGAGTGGCGCCTGGTTTCGCAGAATCTGAACCGTTTCTTCGATGACATCGACGACCCCGAGGACGACCGGGTACTGGGCTCGAAGCGTTACCGGAAACGGGTCCAGCAGCTGGCAGAAAAGATCGAGCGCAGCTTTGCCCTGCCCGAGGTGGTGGCGCTGCAGGAAGTCGAGAAACGGGCGATCCTCGAGCAGGTCGCCGATGCCATCGAGAAGAACAGCGGTCGACGATATCGCGCCCTGCTCATTGACGGCAATGATCTCTCCGGCATGGATGTCGGTTACCTGGTGGATGAGGGACTGGAGGTACGTCGTCTCGAACCGCTGTTCGCCGACCGCAAGTACCGCTTCCGGCGCAACGGACGCAGCATTGTGGCCCCTCTGTACGCGCGGCCGCCGCTACGGCTCGAGTTCTGCCGCGACGGAGACTGTTTCACCCTGGTCAATGTGCACCTGCGCTCGATGCGCGGACTGCGCAAGTCCGCCGAAAGCGGACGCATTGCGAAGAAGCGCCGCTTGCAGGCCGAGACCCTGGCCCGCTGGGTGAATCGTTTCCAGCGCGAACACCCCCGGCAGCCCCTGGCCCTGGTAGGGGATTTCAATGCCCTGCGTCCCTCCGATGCCTTCGTCGACGTGATCGGCACCCTCATCGGCCAGCCGGACCAGCACAGGCCGAGGCTGGCTAGCCCGGATCTCGTCGATCCCGACCTGACCGACACCAGCCTGCAACTGCCGAGGAAAAAGCGCTGGTCCTACCGCTATCGCAAGCGGCGTCAGCTACTCGACTACCTTCTGCTGAATCAAAAGGCCGACAAGCAGCTTGAAGCGATCCGTTACAGCGGCATCGACTACCGCTTTTCCGACCACGCTGCCCTGATCGCGCGATTCCGTCAGCCCTGATGGCGCTCGGCGAGGTAGTCCTCACCCTGCATCTCCAGCAGACGACTCCGAGTACGCTGGAACTCGAAGGCAAGGAACTCGCCGCTATACAGCAGTTCAAGCGGGCAATGGGCGGACAGAATCAGCTTGACCCGGTGGTCGTAGAGCACATCGATCAGCGAAACGAAACGCCGCGCGGCATCGGCCTGTTCGTCGTCGAGACAGGGCACGCCGGTCAACACCAGGGTCTTGCAACGGGAGGCGATTTCCAGGTAGTCGAAACGGCTGCGCGGTCCCTGGCACAGGGCCTCGAAGTCGAACCACAGGGTTTCCGCATCCTGCAGCCGTGTCGGAATCTCCCGCTGCTGGATGAGCAGGGGCTGGCCCAGTTGCGGATCGACGAGATGCGGCTGCAGGTGATCGCGGATACGCTGAACGGCTTTCTCGTCGTGGGGATGATGGAACAACCCGGTCTCGCGCAGGGTCAGGCTGCGATAATCGGTGCCGCCATCCATGCTGACCACGCGGCAATGTTCGGTCAGGGCATCGATAGCCGGCAGAAAACGATCCCGTTGCAGGCCGTCGGCATACAGCGCCTCGGGTGGCGAATTGGAGGTGGTGACCAGCACCAGCCCGCGCTCGAACAGGGCCTGCAGCAGGCGACCGATGAGCATGGCATCCCCGATGTCCTTGATCTCGAACTCGTCGAGACAGAGCACGCGCAGCTCGGCCCGGATCTCATCGGCCAGGCGCTGCACAGGGTCGCCAGGCTGGCTCTTCAGGTCTTCGTGACGGTGGTGAATGGATTGCATGAACTGATGAAAATGCTGCCGACGCGACGGCACGGTCTCCAGACAGGCATGGAACAGGTCCATCAGAAAGGTCTTGCCGCGCCCGACGCCCCCCCACAGGTAGATCCCCCGTGGCGCAACCGTGGTCGGAGCGCAGAAGGATCGCAGCCAGCCGGGAATCCGCCGTGAAACCGCCGACGGCTCTTCCTCCAATTCGTGGCAGAGTGCATCAAGAAAATACAGGGCGTGGCGTTGTGCCGGGTCGTCGCGGTAGCCGGACTGCCCGGTGTGGCGGTTGTAGCGTTGGCTGGGTGTCATCCCCGACAATAGTAGTGAATGCGGGAGGCTGTTCTTATATTTTTGACAAAATAGCTTATCAGCCCGGAGCAGAAGGCGGCTGTGGGCAAGGCCCCGGGCCTGTGGGGGATGTGACCGGTTTCCCAATCCGATTGAAAATTGCGGCCCCATTCGCTCATAATGCATCGCTGAGACAGTATGATGCCCTGTTTGAACCGTCAGCAGCCCAAGGCCCAGCGAAGATGTCCATCGAAAACCGAGTAATGAACCCGACCATTGCGCGCCAGCTCTACGAGAAGAGCGAGAAGCTGAAGCGCCAGCGCATGGGCAAGCCGGCGGCCATCGAATCCTTTCCACGGGTGGTGAAGACGCTCTGCGGATTGTGGGGCTACCGCGAGGGCCAGAAATATCTAGAGGAGCTGATCCTGGTCGAGGGTGGCAAGCACCGCAAGGGTTTCCCGCCGGAGGCCCAGGAGGAACTGATGTTCCTCTACCAGCTGCTGCTCGACCAGCACCGGCTGATCGCCCGTCCGGGGCAGCGCATGTACGCCCACCGCCCGCCGGGGACCAAGTTCACGATGGGGGGCTGAGCGGCCCGTCGGGTTTCGCCGTTTGCAGGGCGGCTGCCAGCTCCTCCTCGTCGATCGGATAGCTGAGCAGGGCGTGGAAATCGAAACGCGAGCGAACCCGCTCCAGCTGGTGCGTCTGTTCCCGGTCGTAGAACACGATCACCCTCACCTGCGGCGCGCGTGCAATGCTCGCCATCAGGGATTCGAGCTGGGAAGTACGGTCGCGGAAGTCCGACTGGAAATTGAATTCGGCAACGATCACATCCGGAACGCGCTTTTTGATAGACTTGATCGCCTTGCGCATCGAGTCGATACGCTCCGGCTCGTAGCCCTGCGCCCGGTACAACGGGCTGAAGTCCGGGTAACCACCCAGTTCGAGTATGTGCAGCAGGACAGGCGCCTGCCGGTCGGAGCGATCGTTCATGCTGTCTCGTTCCCTGGTTGTTGAAGTGGAGCCCTTGTTGAACCCTTGCCCGAATCCGGAATGCGCCGACATCTGCACCGACACCGCCGCAAACTGCTGTCGCTGAAAGCCTGGCGCATCCGCCTGGTATTCTGGGGCGGTGCACTGCTGCTCGGGGGGATTGCCGCGGGATTCGCCCTGGTCGCGGCGCGCATGGATCATACGTTTCGCGGACTGGCTGATCAATACGCCTGGCTGCCCTTCCTGTGGATGCCGCTGGGCCTGATGCTGCTCAACTGGATGACCCGTCGCTTCTTCCCGGGAGCCGGCGGCAGCGGCATTCCGCAGGTGATCGCGGCTCTGCAGATGAAGAAACGAGCCGCCGTGCTGTCCTTCCGCATTGCCATCGGCAAGCTGTTACTGACCAGCCTCGGCCTGCTCAGCGGCGCATCCATCGGGCGCGAGGGGCCGACAGTGCATATTGGCGCCTCGATCATGTATTCGCTGCGCCGTTTCGCGCCCTTCCCCGACTTCTACTACCGCCACGGCCTGGTGGCCGCCGGCGGCGCGGCGGGCGTCGCCGCTGCCTTCAACACGCCGCTGGCCGGTATCGTGTTCGCGCTGGAAGAGATCAGCCGTTCCTTCGAGGCACGCACCAACGGCGTGATCATGACCGCGGTCATCTTCGCCGGCCTCACTGCAATGGCCCTGCTCGGCAACTACAGCTATTTCGGTGTCAGCGATGCCCAGTTCGTGCTCAGTCCCATGCTGGTGCTGAGCATCATCCTCTGCGGCATCATCGGCGGACTGTTCGGTGGATTGTTCAGCCAGCTGCTGATCAGCGGCAACCGCTGGATCAAGCCCTGGATCACCCGCTACCCGATGATCGTCACGGCCCTGCTCGGCCTGATGCTGGCCACCCTGGGCTGGGCCTCGGATCACGGCAGCTTCGGCACCGGCTACGAAAAGGCCTATGGCATCATCACTGGAGAAGGCGTCTACGACCCGTGGTATCCGCTGTACAAGTTCTTCGCCACCCTCGGTTCCTACCTCACCGGCATTCCGGGAGGCATCTTCGCACCCTCCCTCGCTACCGGCGCCGGCATCGGCCAGAACCTGGCGCACTGGTTCCCGATCGCTCCCGTTTCCTTCATGGTGATGATCGGCATGGTCGCCTACTTCGCCGGGGTCATACAGGCACCGATCACGGCGATGGTGATCGTGCTCGAGATGACCTCCAACGAGCACATGATCTTTCCGTTGATGATCAGCGCCCTGCTCGGCAGCGGCGCTTCTTCACTGGTCTGCCCAAGATCGCTGTATGGTGTGCTGGCGGAGGATTTCCTGCGGCCCGAACAGGAACAGACAAAGCGGGAGGATCAAACGCAGCGATAGTGCAGCAGATTGTCGCCGGCCTTCTCGATGCTGCTGCCGAGGCTGATGACGCCACTGCCGAACAGGGTGTTCTCCTCGCGCCGCAGGAAGAAGTTCTGCCCGTCCTCGGTGCGGATGAAGGTGCCATTGGTGCTCTGGTCGGTGATCACGAAACGACCCCGTCGCACCTCGATGCGGGCATGGAAGCGCGAGATCAGATCGCCGGAAATAATCAGGTCGCAGTCCTTGCCGCGACCGACCTGGATGGTATCGCTGTCGAGAGCGAGTGACATCTGCTTGCCGCGGTATTCCAGCTCCAGCATCTGGGGCTGGGTATCCTTCGCCGGGTTGGTAAAACTGCCGGCAGTGGCCATGTTGGTGATGTCCGCATCGGGCTCCCAGGCCAGCAGGTAGATGTCCAGCGGCACTTCCTTGCCCTTGAGGCGAATGCGGTCGAACAGGCGCAGCTTCTCCAGCATGTCATGGCTGTGGGCCTTCTCGCTGAGCTTGCCGGAACAGAGGATCTGCCGCGCCTTGGCCATGCCGACCAGTCGCGCCGCCACATTGACCGTATCGCCGAAGATATCGTTCTCCTCGATCAGGATCGGGCCATAGTGCATGCCGATGCGGATCGACAGGCCGATGGTTTCGGGCGAGCGCAGGTCTTCCATGGTTTCCTGCATCAGCTGCGCCGCCAGCAGGGACAGGTCCGGGTCGAGGAAATAGACCAGGATTTCGTCACCAATGGTCTTGACCAAGGTGCCGCGATGCCGCTTGCTGATGGAGATGAGGGTATTGAGGGCCTTGGTGATCCGTTCCCGGGCTTCCTGGTCGCCCAGGTTCTCGTACAGGGCCGTGCTGCCCGCCACATCGGCGAACATGACCACGTATTCAGTCGATTGATCTGACATTCTACCCCGATTCCCTGTACCCGAGCCGTGCCGCTGTGGCGGCCTGTAGTTGCTTATTCCGCGTTTATAGCACCCTTTTGGTGCCAAAACCGCCGCGATTCTATCATGAATTGACCTCGATCCAACGAATCGCGGCTTCGAGGCGGCGCAGGCTGCGCTCGCGGCCGATCATCTCGACGGTCAGATCGATCGGCGGTGAGAAGGAGCCGCCGGTGGTGGCCACGCGCAGGGGC
Source organism: Gammaproteobacteria bacterium (assembly GCA_015494335.1). GTDB lineage: Bacteria > Pseudomonadota > Gammaproteobacteria > S144-22. The sequence continues at coordinate 6,996 of WGBK01000416.1, forward strand.
TGGCCGACCTTGCCCATGCCCACGTCCAGTTCCTCGGTAATGGCCCGGATCACATCGTGGATGGACTCGGCACGCCACTCCTCCAGCTGCGAAAGACGCTCGAGCAGCAATTGCAGGGGTTCCTGCGCCGCAGGCTTGAGCGCCTTCTTTGCTGCCTTCGGGTCGTAGTCCTCGAAATCCTCGAACACATAGCGACTCGCGTCGGCCAGCTCGTTGATGGTCTTCACCCGTTCACGATAGAGGTCGACGATCGGGGTCAGATCCAGGTTCTCGTCCACCTCGACGCCGATCCGTTCGAGCCGCTCGCGCACCAGTTCGACGATGCGATCGAGGTCTGCGGACTTGAGATACTGCTGGTTGATCCAGTCCAGTTTCTCC
>WGBK01000417.1 GCA_015494335.1 Gammaproteobacteria bacterium
CCCGCCCCGGCCTGCTGCAGCGCCTCAGCGCCTGGCTCGGGCATCACGCTCAGTCGATGGTGTTCAGCCTCGGCAAGCTCTACCGCGCGCCGGCCTCGACCCTGATGACCATCGCCGTGATCGCCATCACCCTGACCCTGCCGGCCGGTTTCTACCTGTTCATGAAGAACATCGAGAACCTGTCGGGCGACCTGCGCTCCACCACCCGCATCTCCCTGTTCCTGAAACAGGATGCCAGCGAGCGCTCGGCCGAGGAACTGAACCGCCGCCTGCAACAGCGCGAGGATATCGCCGAAAGCCGCCTGATCACCCGCGACCAGGCATTGCAGGAATTCCGCGAAAGCTCCGGCCTCGGCGACAGTCTCGACTATCTCGACGACAATCCGCTGCCGCATACCCTCATTGTCCAGCCGCAGGACACTCTCGACAGTCTCGCGGTCAGGAAACTGCTGCGCGATCTCGAGGGTCAGCCCGAGGTGGAACTCGCGCAACTGGATACCGAATGGCTGGAACGGCTGTACACCCTGCTGGAGATCGCCCGCCGTGCCGTCATCATCATCAGCCTGCTGTTCAGCTTCGCGGTATTGCTGATCGTCGGCAACACCATCCGCCTCGATATCCAGAGCCGCTACCAGGAAATCATCGTGACCAAGCTGATCGGCGCCACCGACGCCTTCATCCGCCGCCCCTTTCTCTACAGCGGCGTCTGGTACGGCCTGTTCGGCGGGCTGCTGGCATGGATCATCGTCGAGCTGGCCGCCCTCGCCGTCGCCGGTCCCTTCCAGCGGCTGGGCCAGCTCTATCGCAGCGAGCTGGCGCTGGTGACTTTCTCGGCGGGCGACTTTATGATACTGATCACCTGCAGCACCCTGCTCGGTCTGATCGGCTCCTGGCTTGCTGTGGCCCGCCACCTGAGCGAGATCGAACCGAAATAACAGGCCCCGACCAACCAACCGGCTCAAGGAAACCGACCGCCCATGCTCTACAAGAGACGCATACTGATCGTCGACGCCTCCAACTCCGCACGCAGCATTCTGTTCAAGGAACTGCAGCAACGGCTGGCCGATATCGAGATCATCGCCTGCGGCAACGCCCGGGAGGCCATCACCGCCTGCCGCCGCTACGAGTTCGAAGTCATCACCACCGGCCTCAGCCTGCCCGACGTCGACGGCTACGCGATGATCGACGACATCCGCGAGCACGGGAAGAACAAGCACACCCCCATCTTCGTCGTTTCCGGCGACACGCCGACGCAGATCGACGATGTCGACGACTACACCCGCGCCATCACCGCCTTCTTCGACAAGAGCGAGGGACACAAGGCGCTGGTCGACTTCATCTGCGATTTCCTGCGCAAGGACATCACCTTCAACGCCCGCATACTCTATGTCGACCCGAGCGCTACCTCGGCGGCCATCACCACCTCGATCCTGCAGAAGAACCAGTTCAATTTCGACCACTACAAGGATCCCCAGGCCGCCCTCGAGATGCTGCGCGAGGACCTGGCCACCCACGGCCGCTGCTCCTACGATGTGCTGATCACCGACACCACCCTGGACCAGGGCATGAACGGCTACGAGCTGGTACAGAGCGTGCGCAACGATATCGGGCTGGACTACCTGGAACTGCCGATTCTGCTGATGACCGTGGAACCCGGCAGCGACGAGAAAACTGATTTCACCGGCATCTTCGGCGCCGGCAGCAATGATTTCATCACCAAGCCGGTGACCGACGAACGGCTCACCGAACGGCTCATCAACCTGGTCAACATCAAGCGTCAGAACGAGGCCCTGCAGGGCTGATCCGTCCTATGGCAATTGAACTTCCCGCGTTCTTCGTGCTCTAATGTCTGGCACTCCGGAGACGAGAGTGCAAAGACGCACGGGCTTGTCGAATTCCCCGGCCGATCCCCGGCAACTGCAACCTGCATGACAGACGCGGAACGGCCCAGCTGCGATACTTTCCTGCAACAATCAGAGAACGCCGAGGGTTCGGCGTTCAAGAAAAACAGACAATGCGAGGATAAAGATGGGTACTCAACTGGCAACTTCAATGAACACCATGCCGGTACTGACCGGCTCGGCCGCCAGTCTCGAAGCCTATATCGCGGCGGCTCACAGCATTCCGATCCTGAGCCCCGAGAAGGAACACGAACTGGCGGTACGCTACCAGGAAACCGGCGACATCAAGGCCGCGGAGCAACTGGTGTTGCCGCACCTGCGTTTCGTCATCAAGATCGCCAACAACTATGCAGGCTACGGTCTGGCCCTGGCCGATCTGATCCAGGAAGGCAACATCGGCCTGATGAAGGCGGTCAAGCGTTTCGATCCGGCCGTGGGTGTGCGCCTGGTTTCCTTTGCCGTGCACTGGATCAAGGCCGAGATTCACGAATTCATCCTGAAGAACTGGCGCATCGTCAAGATCGCCACCACCAAGGCCCAGCGCAAGCTGTTCTTCAAGCTGCGCAGCCAGAAGAAGCGCCTGGGCTGGTTCAAGCACGAAGAAGTGCTGGACGTGGCGGAAACCCTCGGCGTGACGCCGGAGAATGTGCTGGAGATGGAAAACCGTCTCAACAACTACGACATGGCCTTCGACATCAGCAACGACGAGGACGAGGATCATGCCTGGCAATCCCCGTCGCTGACCCTGGCCTCGGCCACGCCGTCGCCCGAGCTGCTGCTCGAACACGACGACGAGGAGCATCACAATACCGAGGTGCTGATGGAAGCCCTGAAGGATCTCGACGAGCGCAGCCGGCAGATCGTCAGCCGTCGCTGGCTGACCGACAAAAAGGCCACGCTGCACGAACTGGCTGACGAATACGGCGTCTCCGCCGAACGCATCCGCCAGATCGAGAACAACGCCTTCAAGAAGATCAAGGCGAAGTTCGCGGCCTGATCCGGCCCTGCACCCACACAAAGGCCCCGCTGCAAGGCGGGGCCTTTTCCTTTTCAGGCGGAAAGAATCCGCGATTTGCCTCAATGACGCGGATCTACAAAACGCGGGATGGGTTGAGCAAAGCAAACCCCATCGCAACCGCTGAATAGCGGCCGTCAGAACCAGGCGTGACCATAGACGACTTCATAAGTTGCCCGGTAGCGGCCCTCGTGAAACCCCTGTTCGCGATAGGCCGCCTCGAGAGCCCGCAATCGTGCCGGCGTGAGCAGTCCCCGCCCGCGGCCGATATCGGCATTGCTCGCGCCGATTCCCTTCAGGTCGCGCAACAGATCGTGGAAGTTGCCGTATTCCAGCGTGATGGTCTCGACATCGACAACCGGTTCGCGCAGACCAGCACCCAGCATCTGGTCACCGATATCGTGCAGGTCGAGAAAATCATGCACATGGGGTCGGTCGTCGATCTCACCCCAGGCCGCACGCAATTCCTTCAGTGTATCCACGCCAAAGGTGGTGAACTGCAGCAGCCCGCCCTCGCGCCCGATCCGACGGAATTCCTGCAGGGCCGCCATCAGGTCGTTGCTCCACTGCAGCGACAGGCTGGAAAAGACCAGGTCGATGCAATCGTCCCGGAAAGGCAGGGCCTCGAAGTCCGCGTTCACCAGCCACTTGCGATCCAGCAGGCCATAGCGTCGGCGGGCCCGGGCCAGCATGCGCTCGGCCAGGTCCAGGGCGATCACCTGCGCGCCGCGGTAACGCTGACGCAGCGCCGGTATCGCCTGCCCGGTTCCGCAACCCAGATCCAGCACCCGCTCCGGCTGCAGGCGCACCCAGTCGAGGCGCTCGAGCAGGCGCGCAAGCACCTCGGCCTGCAACACCGCCAGACGGTCGTAATCGTCGGCACAGCGATTGAAGGATTTACGAACCGCCGACTTGTCCAGTCGGGGCGGTTTCAACAGATTGACGGATCCAGTCGGCAAAGGCATCGGTAGCGGACAGAAAGGGCGCATGGGCGCAACGGGGCCAGCATTCTACACCAATCGACGGCGCCAGCCCTGGCAATTCCCGCGCCAGGCAGGGGGGAGCCAGCCGGTCCAGCCCGCCATACAGGGCGCGAATCGGGTGGCCACTGCGCGCCAGGGCGACGAGGTGCTCGCGGGCATCATGCTGTTTGAGCAATTCCAGCCCGGAACGCAAGGCCTCGGGCCGCGGTGCTCCGCCCTGCTGCAGTGCCTCGCTCACCTGGCGGATCAGCGGACGCTGGGCGCGATCCCCCTGCAACTGCAGACCGATGAATCGGCGGATCGTGCCCTGCCAGTCATCCACCAGGCCGGCAGCGAAATCCTCGAACAGCCGGGGCTCCACCGCGCAGGACCAGTCGGTACGCTGCACGAAACAGGGATTGCTGGCGACCAGCAGCAATCCCGGGAAACGACGCGGATAGCGTGCGGCCAGCTCCAGGGCGTAGAGACCACCCATCGACCATCCGAGCAGCCAGCCATCCCCGAGCTGACAGGCCAGGCGCTCGACTTGCCGATCGAAATTCTCGTCATGCCAAGCCGCAGCGCCATGGCCGGGCAAATCGACGGCCTGCGTCCGAATCCAGCCGTCCAGTTTCGGCAGCAGCGAATCGAACACGCGCGCATTCATCCCCCAGCCGTGCAGCAGATTCAGATGCTTCATATCCGGACAGCCCGAGTGCGGCGGGTCTGTTGCGCCCGGGCACAAGCTGTTACAGTGCGCGCCATCATCCGCTGCATGCCGTCGTTCGTGGAAAATACCGCCGTCATCACCGTCATTCTCGTTGTTGCCGCCTATCTGCTCGGCTCGTTTTCATCGGCCATCACCCTGAGCCGGCTAATGGGTTTCGAGGATCCGCGCAGCCAGGGTTCGCGCAATCCCGGCGCCACCAATGTGCTGCGCATTGCCGGCAAGAAGGCCGCCGCGCTGACCCTGTTCGGCGACCTGCTCAAGGGCCTGCTGCCGGTGCTGCTGGCCCGCGCCCTGCTCGACAGCAACCTGGCCGTCGCCGCGGTCGGCTTTGCCGCCTTCGTCGGTCACTGCTACCCGCTCTGGTATCGCTTCGAGGGCGGCAAGGGGGTCGCCACCGCCATTGGTTTCGTGCTCGCCTACGACTGGATGCTGGGATTGGCCGTGGTCGCCATCTGGCTGATCGTGGCCCGGCTGTTCAAGCTATCCTCGCTGGCCGCGCTGATCGCCTTTGCCTGCCTGCCGGCCCTGCATGCCGCTGTTGGCGGCGAGGCGCCGGTCACGGCCCTGTTCATTCTGCTCGACCTGATCCTGATCTGGCGCCATCGCGGCAATATCCGCCGCCTGCTGCATGGTGAAGAGCCGGTCAGTCATCTGCGCGAGAAGGATTCTCAAGCGGGCAGCGGCGGCAGTTCCTCCAGCGACCAGCGCGGCCGCACATCGTAAACCCCGTCATCACGCTGCCCGGCCAGCAGGCGCTGGGAGCCGGCATAGGCGATCATCGCTCCATTGTCGGTACAGTACTCGAGGGGTGGGAAATGCAGCTTCCAGCCCCGGGCCGAAGCCATCTCGCCCAATGTCTGGCGCAATCGCCGGTTGGCACCGACGCCGCCGGCCACCACCAGCCGCTGCCGCCCGGTCTGCTGCAGGGCCCGCTCGCACTTGATGCGCAGCGTATCCACCACCGCGCGCTCGAAGGCATGGGCAATCTCCGCGCGCTTGCGCTGATCCAGTGGAGCCAGTTTCTGCATGGTGTTGAGGGCAAAGGTCTTGAGGCCGCTGAAGCTGAACGCCAGGCCCGGCCGATCCACCATCGGCCGGGGGAAGCGCAGCGGGCTGTCCTCCACCGTGGCGGCCAGTGCGGCCAGCTCCGGCCCGCCCGGGTAGGGCAGGCCGAGCAGCTTGGCGGTCTTGTCGAAGGCCTCGCCGACGGCATCGTCCAGCGACTCGCCGAGAATGCGGTACCGGCCCACGGCCTCGACATCCACCAGCATCGTGTGCCCGCCCGACACCAGCAGGGCGACAAAGGGGAATTCCGGTGCGTCTTGCGACAGCATCGGCGCCAGCAGATGCCCTTCCATGTGATGCACGCCGAGCAGGGGCTTGTCCAGCGCCCAGGCCAGGCCGCGAGCCAGCGAGGCGCCCACCATCAAGGCGCCCATCAGCCCCGGTCCGCGGGTATAGACGATACCGTCGATGGCCGCGGACCCGCCCGCCTCCTCGAGCAGTTCGCGCAGCATCGGCGCGGCCTTGGCCACATGATCGCGCGAGGCCAGTTCGGGCACCACGCCGCCGTACTCCCGATGGCGCTCGATCTGGCTGTAAAGCCGTTGCCGCAGTCCTCCGGAGCCCGTTTCATAGAGCGCCAGGCCGGTCTCGTCGCAGGAGGTTTCGATGCCGAGAACATTCATGAGGGGGCTGCCAGCCGGCGAATGCGCGTATTTGATTGAATTTTCAAGCCGCCTCCTTATAATTGCCCGGCTCAAAAGCGCGGCGCCCGTTGGCCGCGCTTTCTTTGATTGATCAACGAACCGGATATTCTCAATATGCCTACTGTAAAAGTAAAGGACAACGAGCCTTTCGATTTCGCCCTGCGCCGTTTCAAGCGTTCCTGTGAAAAGGCCGGCGTGCTGACCGAGACCCATCGCCGTCAGTACTACGAAAAGCCGACCGCCGTGCGCAAGCGAAAGGCCGCCGCTGCCGTCAAGCGCAACTTCAAGCGCCTGGCCAAGGAAGTCGGCAACCGCCGTCGTCTCTACTGAGCACTCCTCTTTACCAATGAGCACCTCCAATCTCAAGCCGCACCTGACGGCGGACATGAAGAGTTCCATGCGCTCGGGCGACAAGGCCCGGCTCAAGGTGATCCGCATGATCCTGGCCGCCATCAAGCAGGTTGAGGTAGATGAACGCATCGAACTCGACGATGCGCGCGTCATCGCGGTGCTCGACAAGATGGCCAAGCAGCGCCGCGAATCGATCAGCCAGTTCGAGCAGGCCGGTCGCGACGATCTCGTGGAGATCGAAAAGGCGGAGCTCGAGGTCATTCAGCATTACCTGCCCGAAGCCCTCAGCGAAGAGGAGATCCGGCAACTGATCGATGCCGCCATCGCCGAAACCGGCGCCAGCGACATGAAGCAGATGGGCCAGGTGATGGGCAAGCTCAAGCCCCAGTTGCAGGGACGCGCCGACATGGGCCAGGTCAGCCAGCTGATCAAGGCCCGGTTAGGGAAGCTCTGATCGAATCATGAACTCGCATCTCATGCCTGAAATATCCGATAACTGCGTTGAAGTCCTTGCGAATAGCACACTATTGGCTGCGAACTTCGCCTTGTTCTCGAACATTTCAGGCATAATCTGCTTCGTCCAGATTCAACCAGAGCTTCCCTAGGCTCCAACTGACCGACGGCAGCATGACCAATATCTTCCAGTTCCTCGATGTGCAGCGCCACGATCCGGCCAAGAAGCCGGCACCGGACCGGGTGCGCGAGTTCGCTGAAATCTACCGCGAGTTCGACCCCCGCGAAGCCGCCGAGCAGGCGGAGCGCTGCCTCGAATGCGGCAATCCCTACTGCGAGTGGAAATGCCCGGTGCACAACTACATCCCCAACTGGCTCAAGCTGGTGGCCGAGGGCAACCTCGAGGAAGCGGTCGAGATGTCGCACAAGACCAACAGCCTGCCCGAGGTCTGCGGTCGCGTCTGTCCGCAGGATCGCCTCTGCGAGGGCGCCTGCACGCTGAACACAGGTTTCGGCGCGGTCACCATCGGCTCGGTGGAGAAATACATCACCGACACCATGATGGAACGCGGCTGGAAGCCGGACCTGAGTCAGGTGGCCGACACCGGCAAGCGCGTCGCCATCGTCGGCGCCGGTCCGGCCGGTCTGGGCTGCGCCGACGTGCTGGTGCGCAACGGCGTGAAGCCGGTGCTGTTCGACCGCCACCCGGAGATCGGCGGCCTGCTGACCTTCGGCATCCCGCCCTTCAAGCTGGAAAAGGATGTGATCGCCCGTCGCCGCGAGATCTTCAAGGGCATGGGCATGGAATTCCGTCTCAATACCGAAGTCGGCAAGGATGTGTCGATGCAGCAGTTGCTCGACGAGTTCGATGCCGTGTTCCTCGGCATGGGCACCTACCGCTACATGCAGGGCGGCTTCCCCGGCGAGGACAAGCCCGGCGTACACGCCGCCCTCGATTACCTGATCGCCAACATCCACCGTTTGATCGACTTCCCGGGCGGCAACAAGCCCGAATACATCGACATGGCCGGCAAGAATGTGGTGGTGCTTGGTGGCGGCGATACGGCAATGGACTGCAACCGCACCGCGATCCGCCAGGGCGCCAACAAGGTCACCTGCGTCTACCGCCGCGACGAGGAAAACATGCCCGGTTCGCGTCGCGAGGTTGCCAACGCGAAGGAAGAAGGCGTGCAATTCCTGTTCAACCGCCAACCCGTGGAAGTGGTCGGCGAGGATCGCGTCGAGGGCATCAAGGTGGTATCCACACGCCTCGGCGAGCCGGACGAGCGCGGTCGCCGTCGCCCCGAGGTGATCGAAGGCTCCGAGGAAATCATCCCCGCCGATGCGGTAATCGTCGCCTTCGGCTTCCGCCCCAGCCCCGCCGACTGGCTCTGCGATCTCGGCGTGAACATCGACGAGGCCGGCCGCGTGATCGCACCGGAACAATCCGAGTTCGCCTATCAGACCAGCAACCCGAAGGTCTTTGCCGGAGGCGACATGGTACGCGGCTCGGATCTGGTGGTCACCGCCATTTACGAAGGCCGGGAAGCCGCGGGCGGCATCCTCGATTACCTGGACGTCTGATCATGGGCTTCCCGGAACTGCGCAACGACCGCTACCTCAAGGCCCTGCTGAAACAGGAAACCGACACCACCCCGGTCTGGATCATGCGCCAGGCCGGCCGTTACCTGCCCGAATACCGTGCCACCCGCGCCCAGGCCGGTGACTTCCTCACCCTGTGCAAGACGCCGGAGCTGGCCTGCGAAGTAACGCTGCAACCCCTGCGCCGCTTCGACCTGGATGCGGCGATCCTGTTCTCCGACATCCTCACCATCCCCGACGCGATGGATCTCGGGCTCTATTTCAGCGCCGGCGAAGGCCCGCGCTTCGAACGCCCGGTGCGCA
>WGBK01000418.1 GCA_015494335.1 Gammaproteobacteria bacterium
ACCTGGTAGTCGTTGAACAGGCGGTCGGTGAGCTCGGCAAGGCGGTAGCGGGGCCAGGGAAAGCGGCCGATGCGGGCCAGCGAGGCTTCGTCGATATCGACAATGACGACGCGATCGTCGATGCCCCTGGGCATGGTCAGGTTGAGGCGGGCGTCGTAGGTCCAGTTTTCGAGCTGCTGCAGAAAGGGGTAGCGAACCAGCCCTGTCAGTGGTGCGAGCAGGGCCAGCAGGATGAGCAGGCTGACGGCAAGCCGGATGATGCGCTGCAACGGCATGAAGCCTCTCCGGGTGGATCGACGGACCGCAGGAGGGGCCGCCGATGGCGGAAGCGGGCGCGGATCAGCGCGTGTAGAACTCCATTTTCACGCCAGCCACTTCGATGATGTCGTGGTCGTTGAGGCGATGGGCGTTGGAACCGATCGGGCTGCCGGCGACCTTGGGCACATTGTTGTTGGGGCCGCCGTCGACATGGATCAGGAAGAAGCCCTGCGGGCGCCGGGTGATGGCGGCCACCTGAACGCCGGGCTGGCCGATCGTGGTCAGGGCCTTCTTCAGCACCAGTTCCTTGCCGGCATTGGCCCCGGAAAGCAGTTGGAGACAGGCCTCCTTGCCCTCGGTGGAGGAAGCGGAGGCGGCCTCGGTCTCGGACTTCAGCGCAGCATTGATCTTCTGTACCGAGCGGTCGATATGCTTGTCACCAGCCTGTTCCGGCATGCCGGCCTCGCCGGGACGGATGATCATGGTTTGCTCGAATTCGTCTTCGGCTGCGGACTCGTTCTCGTAGCTGAGCTGGAACTTGCCTAGGGTGATGCGATCGCCATGTTCGAGAGCGTGCTTCTTGATCAGCTTGCCGTTGACATAGGTACCGTTGGTGCTGCCGAGATCCTCGAGGAAGGAATCCTCGAGTATGGTAATGACCTGGGCATGCTTGCCACTGACCGACAGGTTGTCGATCTGGATGTCGTTGCCGGGTTTGCGGCCCAGGGTGGTGGTCTCCTTGGTCAGAGGGTATTCCTGCCTCTCCCCGGTGCTCGAAGTCATTACCAGTTTTGCAACCATTTTTGTTCAGCCTCTTTTGTCGTTGTGGCAGGCGCTACCCGGCCATTTACTGTTGTCCCTGCTATATCGGGCCTAGAACCACTCGATCAGCTTCTTGAACCAGCCACGGGATTCCGAGAAATCCTCGTTGACACGGCACAGGATGACCGAAATATTGTCCTTTCCGCCATTTTGGTTTGCCTTTGTAATCAATTGCTTGGCGGCTTCTTCTAGATTATCACTAAATTCATTGATAGTTAAGCTTATCTCGTTGTCCTCGACCAGATCGGTAAGTCCATCGGAGCATAGCAGATAGATATCGCCCTTCAGCACCAGATCTTCCTGCAGATCGGCGGTGATGGTTGGGTCGATGCCCAGCGCCTTGGTCACCAGGTTCTTGTTCAGTGACTTGCGCGCCTCTTCCGGAGTATAGAACCCCCGGTCGATCAATTCCTGCATCAGCGAATGATCCTTGGTCAGCTGCTCCATCTGCCCGCCGCGCATGCGATAGCAGCGCGAATCGCCGATGTGGGCCAGGGACAGTCGATTGTCGTAGAACAGCAGCGTGACCACGGTGGTGCCCATGCCGCGCAATTCCGGCCCCTCGGCCGACTTGCGGTAGACCCGGTCGTTGGCCAGCTCGATGGCGTCCTGGATGCAAACCGATTCGAGGCTGAAACCGGTGGCCGAGTCGATCTGCCCGCGGGTGACCGCTGGCAGGCGGGTCTGCACCTGCTCGATGATGGTGTCCACGGTCATGTTGCTGGCCACCTCGCCGCCGAGGTGCCCGCCCATGCCATCGGCCAGTACCAGCAGACCGAGGATACTGTCGTAGCCGATACTGTCCTCGTTGCGGCGTCGAACGCGGCCGGTATCCGTGAGCCCGGCGATCTGCAGCTTGTCCTGTAGATTCATGAGCGGATCTTCATCTGGCAGAGTTCGAGATCATGGGCCAGTTCCTCGCCGCTCTGGTAACGCTCGTCCGCTTTCTTGCGCAGCATCTTGCCGAGAATTGCGGCCAGGCAGGAGGGCGCGTCGGGGCGCAGGCTGCGCAGTTCGGGCGCATCCTCGTTGGTGATCTTGAACATCAGGCTGGCCATGGACTCGGCCTTGAAGGGCAGGCTGCCGGTGAGCAACTGGAAGCCCATGACGCCCAGCGAGAACAGGTCGGAGCGGCCGTCCACCTTCTTGCCGGCGAGTTGCTCGGGCGACATGTAGGACGGAGTACCGAGTACCATGCCGGTCTTGGTCTTGCTCGAGTCGGTGATGCGGGCGATGCCGAAGTCGGTGATCTTGAGGGTATCGGATTCGGGTTCGTACATGAGATTGGCCGGTTTGATGTCGCGATGCACGACATTCTGTCTGTGAGCATAGTCCAGTGCGCGCGCAGCGCGAGCCAGAATGCTCACTACCCGATCCATGGGCAGCAGATGATCGGGTTTGGTGTAGCGGGCCAGATCCTGCCCCTTGAGGAACTCCATTGCAATATAGGCCAGGTCGTGCTCCTCGCCAGCGTCGTAGATGGTGACGATATTGGGATGGCTGAGGCGCCCGGCGGTTTCGGCCTCGCGGAAGAAGCGCGACTTGACCTCGTCCAGCTCGTCGGCCTCGAACTCCTCGGCCAGGGCCAGGGTCTTGATCGCCACAACGCGGCTGATCTTGGGGTCGCGCCCGAGATAGACCACGCCCATGGCGCCCTTGCCCAGTTCCTTCTCCACCTGGTAGCGGCCGAGCATGGGCTTCTCCACATCGCCGCCGTCGAGCAGCAGGGTACCGCCCTTGTGGCCGCCGGAACCGAGCATGACGGTTTCGTCCATCTTCTGCGCGCGCTGGCGGCGCTGGCGGATGTCGCGGAAATCTGCGTTGTGCCCGGACATGTATTCATAGACCGAGGCGGCCTTGTTGAACTGGCGCTTGCGCTCGAAGTCCAGCGCCAGGCTGTAGAGCGCTTCCATCAGCGGTTCGTCGAAGGCGCATTTGCGGAACTTCTCGAAGGCCATGTCGAGCTGGCCCTGGGACTGGAAGGCGATGCCGAGCATGCGATTGGACTCGGAGGATTCGACATCGGAGCGCTGCTTGCCGTGTTCGGTGACGAGGAAACGGCGGGTAGTGATCAACAGATGCC
>WGBK01000419.1 GCA_015494335.1 Gammaproteobacteria bacterium
ACCGGGCTTCATGGTCAGCGACGCAGCTCGCTGAAGGCAAGGCGGATACCCAGGCCGATCAACAGCGCTCCGAGACTGCGATCCATCCATACGCCCACGCGGGGGTGCCGGCGCAGACCGGAGGCCAGGGCCGCGCCGGCCCAGACGATCAACGGTTCGATCAGCGCCGCCACGGCGATGATCAGGCTGCCGTGCAGGAACAGTTGCAGGCTCACGGGCCCGGCTCCTTCGACCACGAACTGCGGCAGGAAAGCGAGGAAGAACACCGCCACCTTCGGGTTCAGTGCCGAAACCAGTGCGCCCTGCAGGAAGATGCGCCGATGGCTGCGCGGCGCATCCGAGACATCCGTATTCAGACGCGTGCCCGGCGACATCAGCGCCTGCAGACCCAGCCAGATCAGGTACAGGGCACCCAGCCACTTGACGATACCGAAGGCCAGGGCCGAGGTGGCGATAATCACCGACAGGCCCAGCGCGGCCAGCAACACATGCAGAAAGGTTCCGGCCCAGAGGCCGAACATGGCGCTGTAACCGGCACGCAGGCCGCGGGTGGCCGACTGGCCGACGATATAGGCCATGTCCGGTCCCGGCGACAGGTTGAGCAGGAAGGCGGCGCTGAAAAAGGTCAGCCAGTGGAGTGCGCTGTAGTCGAGCATGGCCTCAGGCTCTCCAGGGCAGCGGCAGGGACATCATGATCATCGTTGAAACTCCCGGGGAATGAATCAGAAATAATACGCCAGATCGAGCTGCAGGTAATCATCCCGCCGCAGAGCGTACATCGGGTCGTCGCTCGCGACCCGGCTGAAGGCCTGGGCCTCGAGACTCAATTTCCAGCTATTGCCGAGCCGTCGGCTGGCTTCGACGCGCAGGCTGCGGCTGTGCCGCTCGCGGTCGTAGATCAGACCGGCCAGCAGCTCGCTGCTCTGGACATCGTTGAAGGCCAGGCGCAGACCGGCGAAGAGGTCGTCGTCGAAGATCGAGCCGGGCCGCTGGTCATGGGAATACTCCATCAGCAGGCCCAGGTCGGCGGCGCTGCCGAAAACGCCATAGAAGCTGTATTCGAAGCCGGCGGTATAGGCATTGAAGTCGCCATCCTTGCGTTCACGCCGGATCGCCTCCAGTTTCCAGGTCCAGTCGCCGAGGATGGATTGGAGGTCCAGCCCCCACTGGGTCATTTGCGGATACCAGGGCAGCAGGGCCACCGGCTGCCCATTCTGCAGCAGCGGGCGCAACTCGGGTTCGCGCTGGGTGCCGCGGAACACCGACAGCCCCAGTTCGTGGTCGCCGAGGCTGGCGCTGTAACGCAGGGCGACATCGACATGGCGATCCTCCGCGGAGGATTCGTAGCCGGCCAGGCTCTCGCGCACCGGCGGCCAGGGGCCGAGGCGGGCGTCGTCATCGCCGAAATGGGCCGGGCGAAATCCCGGCAGCACAAAGGCATCCACCGCGCCGTTGTCGGTAAGACGGGTATAGTGGATCATCGGCTGACCCAGCTTGTCCTCACCGTCGATGCCCTCGAGGCGATCGACCTGATTGATCACATCCACCAGGTGGCGCGATTCGGTCACGCCCCAGAACACGCTGTCGATACCGATGCGCCATTCATCGTTGTCGCCGACATGCAGCCAGCGCAGCTCTCGGATATCCGCATGCTGGCGACCTTCGCGATCGTCGAGGCGCAGGAAGGGGCGGAAGGACAGCTCGTCATCCCGCCCGAGACTGCGCACCCATTGCGGTTCCGCCGACAGGCTCAGGTTGCGATCGACGGCATCGGGCTTTACAGCGGTCTGGGTGAACCAGCGTCCTTCCAGCGCCAGGTTGCCGGACCACTGGGCGAACGCGGAGGTCACCGCCAGATACAGACCGAGCGCCAGCCGCCGCATTGTCAGCGCGCCCGTTTCAGAGCCTGGGAACGGAAATCCTTCTCGCCGAGGCCGGTGCGGAAGCGGTAGTTCTTCCACTCCAGGCGCGTCGACTTGCCGTTCTGGTGATTGACCATCTCCATGATGTCGGGACGCCAGTAGTGATCCAGGTACTGGCGATAGCCGGAGACGGTCAGTGTCTTCAGCAGTTCGTTCTTGCGATCGTAGAAATCGACCTTGCGCAGGCGATAGCCGTCCTTGTCGATCCAGGCCACCTGCCGGGTATAGCCGGAATACTTGTAGGCCGGCTTGCGTTCGACGACATAACACTGGCTGTCACTGCAGGGTTCCTCGCGCAGGAAACGGTACCGGTATTTCTCGACCTCCTGGGAGCCCAGATCCTCGAAGGCGAATTCGCTGCCCATGAAGGGACCGGACTTGTTGCGCGAATTGATACGCTTGACCCGCTTCAGCGCCGGCAGGTAGAGCCACTGGTCGTCGGGCTTGAGGCCGTGGGACCAGGTCAGCATCGCGGTGCCCTTCACATCCGCCGGCTCGTCGAAGATCGACAGGCTGCGATCGCCGTCATCAGGCATTTCCAGGGTACGGATGCGGATGTAGCGTCGCGTCTCGTCGCCGCGCCGGTTCTTCAGCGTCATCACCATGTCGGCCTGGAAATCGCCGAAGCCCTTGTCGTAGGCGTCGGCGGCGCGGGCGATTTCCAACCCCTTTTCCTCGTCGCTCGCCGCCTGCGCCAGCGGCACAGACAACAATGCCAGCAACAGCGCCAGCGGAATTCGTTTCAACAGCCTGTCATACATGTTTGCTCTCCTTTCGGTCGAAGGTCATCAATAGGGTGGGCAGCAGCAGGAAATCCGCGATCAGGGCGAACAGGATGGTGATCGCAGTCATCAGCCCCATGTCGGCATTTAGCGTGAAGGCCGAACGCGTCAGCACCAGGAAGCCCAGCGCCAGCACCACCGAGGTGGCCAGCAGGGCCAGCCCCACGGTACGGAAGGCATAGCGCACGGCGTCCTCGGCCGTCAGGCCCATTTCGCGGCGCGCGCGCAGATACTTGCTGAGAAAATGCACGGTATCATCGACGACGATGCCCAGGGTCATGCCGGTGACAATCGAAAGCGCCAGGCCGACCCGACCGTCGATGATCGCCCACAGGCCAAAGGCCATGCCCGCAGGCACCAGGTTGGGAATCAGGCTGATCAGCCCGATCTTGACCGAGCGCAGGGCCACCACCAGGATCAGCGAGATCAGTACCAGCGCCACGGTGGTACCGGTCAGCATCGCGCGAATGTTGCGGAAGCCGATATGGCTGAACATGATGGTCGGGCTGGCGCCCTGCACCTGCAGATGTTCCGGTGCATTGTCGCGCAGCCACTGCTGGGCGCGCTGTTCCAGCGCCAGCACACTGCTGGTAGTCTGGTTGTAGAGCATCGCGGTCATGCGTGTAGCCGACTTGTCGGTGGTGATCTGGTTATTCAGGTCCAGTCCATAGGGCAGCGACATCTCATACAGCAACAGATACTGGGCAGCCAGGTCACGCTGCTCCGGCAGGCGGTAGAAATCGGGATCGTCGCCGTGCATGTTCTTGTTCAGGCGCTTGAAGATATCGGTGATGACATTGACGTGAATCACCTCCGGCTGCTGTCGGTACCACTGGGCGAATTCCTCGATCTTGCGCAGGAAGGCCGGGTCGCTGACACCGCCGGCTTCGCCGGAATCCAGCGAGTAATCGATCAGGTACAGGCCACTGAGATTCTGCGAGGCATAGTCGGCATCGCGGCGGAATTCGATATCGGTACTGAAATACTCGGTGAAGTTGTCGTTGAGTTCGTTCCTGGGTACCAGTGACACCAGCAGCACCGTTACCAGTCCCATCACCACCAGGATACCCCGGCGCCGTGCAACCACAAACTCGGCCAGAGCGATCATCAGACGGCTGGACCGGCTGTGAACCTGTTTCACGCGCATCGGCAGCAACATCATCATCGCCGGCAGGAAGGAAATACTCAACACCCAGGCGATGAATACACCCATGGCGACGATATTGCCGAGGTCGCGAAACGGCGGCGCATCGGAAAAATTCATGCTCAGGAAACCGATCATCGTGGTCAGCGTGGTCAGGAACACCGGCTGCATGTTGACGCGCAGGCTGTCGATCATCGCCTCGCGTCGACTCTCACCCTGGTTCATCGCCAGCA
>WGBK01000420.1 GCA_015494335.1 Gammaproteobacteria bacterium
AGGGCGCGGCCGGGTTGCGCTTGCGCTGTTTCTTCTCGACCCTGGCCACCTTCAGCTGCCCCTGGGCGGCCTCGCTCAGCAGGCGATGAGCGCGCTCGGCCTGTTCGGCGTTGGTGATGGTGAACTGCTTGACCTTTTCGCCTTCGAGCTGGCTCAGCTTGGCGTTGAAATCATGGCCCTGGAAACGGTTGTCGGCCTCGATGGTCCAGTATTCCTCAGGCTGGAAGGCCTCGATCTCCTGTTCGCGCTCGACGATCAGGCGCAAGGCCGGGGATTGCACCCGGCCGGCGGAAAGGCCGCGGCGGATCTTGCGCCACAGCAACGGAGACAGGTTGAAGCCGACCAGGTAATCCAGCGCGCGTCGCGCCTGCTGGGCGTTGACCAGGTCCATGGTGATCTCGCGCGGATGGGCGATGGCCTCGGTCACGGCCTGCTTGGTGATTTCGTGGAACACCACCCGGTAGGCCTTCTTGCCTTCCATTGCGCCGCGATCCTTGAGCAGCTCGTACAGATGCCAGGAGATGGCTTCCCCCTCGCGGTCCGGGTCGGTCGCCAGGTACAGGGCCTCGGCCTTCTTCAGCTCCTTGATGATGTTGCGGATGTGCTTTTCGTTGCGTTCGACGACCTCGTAGTTCATCTTGAAGTCGTTGTCGGTTTCCACCGCGCCTTCCTTCGGCACCAGGTCGCGCACATGACCGTAGGAGGCCAGGACCTTGTAGTCCTTGCCGAGGTATTTTTCGATGGTCTTGGCCTTCGCCGGCGATTCGACGATAACGAGATTCTTGCTCATGCAGCTTGTAATCGGCTCAGTGGTAGGTGGCCGGCTGGTCGGCGAAGACGATATCCTCGTAATGCATCAGGGTGTTCTCGTCCTGCTCCGGGGCGTTGTTGAAAAGGACCATCATCACCACCCACTTGAGTTCGTCCATGCTGATCGGGTCGTCGCCGTCGAGAGCCATGATGCGGTTGATCACCAGTTCGCGCAGCTCGGGCGTGAGTACGCCGGACTGCTCGAGAAACAGGATGAATCCCTGGGTGCGGCTGTCCATGCGTTGCTGTTCGAGACGGGCGAAGAAGCGACTGGCATGGCGGGACTGGGCCACTTCCGGAATCTCGCCGGCCAAGGCCAGGCCGTCGAGCCAGTCGAAGGCCTTTTCGATTTCGCGTGAGGCGAAGCCGGCTTCGCGCAAGTCCTCGTCGATGCTTTCCCGGTCTTCCGGAAGGTCGTCGTCGTTGTCGAGATAGCTGGAGAAAATGTACATCAGTACATCAATTACACCTTCTTTCATGCAGGCCTCTGGTCGTTGCCGGGCGGGTCAGCAGCGCTGGTACAGGCCGCCGGGCAAGGTTTGGATGAGATCGTTCAATTCGAGTCGTAACAGCATGGAGGAAAGCTCGGCAACGGTCAAGCCGCTGCGCTCGGCGAGCTGGTCCAGCGATACCGGGTCGTAACCCATGTACTCGAGCAGTGAACGGTAGTCGTCGCCCAGATCACCGGATGGTGTTTCGTCCATTGTTTCGGATGGCTCGGTATCGACGCCATCGAGCCAGGGGGCCAGTTCGTCGAGGATGTGCGCAACCTCTTCCACCAGCTTGGCACCATCGCGGATCAGCTGGTGGCAGCCCTTGGCCTGGGGGTTGTGGATGGAGCCGGGTATCGCGAATACGTCGCGGCCCTGCTCGATGCTGCAGCGTGCGGTGATCAGCGAGCCGCTGCGACGGGTCGCCTCGACCACCAGTGTGGCGCGGGAAAGCCCGCTGATGACCCGGTTGCGACGGGGGAAGTTTTCGCTGTTCGGCGGTATGCCGAGAGGAAATTCGGACAGGATCAGGCCTTCCTCGGCCAGGCGGTGGGCCAGCGCCCGGTTTCGCGAAGGATAGATGCGGTCGATGCCGGTGCCGATCACCGCGATGCTGCCGCCGCCGGCATCCAGCGCGCCCCGATGGGCCTCGGCGTCGATGCCCAGCGCCAGGCCGCTGGTGATGACCAGGCCGCGACGCGCCAGCTCGCCGGCAAAGTCGCGCGCCGTGCGTGCCCCGCCTGGTGTGCAGTTGCGGCTGCCGACCATCGCCAGCTGGGGCTGTCGCAACAGCTCGATGCGGCCGCGTGCGAACAGCAGCGGCGGCGCATCCTGGAGTTCGCGCAGCAGGGGCGGATAGCGGGGGTCGGAAAGGTCGAGCAAGTGGTGGGAAGGGGAGGCTTCCAGCCATTCCATGACCGGTTCCGCCCGCCCGGGATCGGCTGCGAGCAGGGCTTCGATCTGGGGCGGCTTGAGCCCGAGGGCCTCGAGTTCGGATCGGCTCAGGTTGAACAGTTCGCCAAGGTGGCCTCCGAGGGCGTTGTGGATCGCGCGGAAGCGCACCGGGCCGATGCCCGGGCAGTCGAGCAGGGCCAGTTGTTCGGCAAGATCTTCCCTGGTCATGCCCGGATGGTCTTGGGGATCAGAGGCCCGCGATCAGGGCTTGACCACCAGGTCGTTGAGCTGGATTGGGGTTTCGGCTTCCATGATCAGGGCCAGGCTCATCTTGTCGTAGCTGCGAATGACCATGATCAGGCCGCTGCGCTCGTTGGGCAGCTTGACCTTGAAGTTGGCCTCGTCTTCGTAGCGATCGACCACGACCCGACCGACCCGGTTGACTGCCAGCAGGTTGCCGACCTCGATGCCGTCGCGCTTGCCGAGATTGATGACCAGGGTCTGGTACTGCCCGAGGCGGGAGATGCCGTCGAGCAGCGAGATGACGCGGCCGTCGACCTTGTGCTTGGGCGGCCGCGGGTAGAAATCGCTTTCGAAAACGGAGTTGTCGATGGGCAGTACCCGGTCGTCGCGCAGCACTTCGCGCTTGGAGGCGGTGATGCGTACCGAGGCCGGATCGCCGCCGCGCTCGAGCAAGCCGTCGGCCACATACAGGGCCTCGTAGCCGAGCTGCTCGCCGGTGACCGGGTCCTTCAGCGGCTTGTGGGGACGGAACACCTGGTAACGCCCGTCGCCGGACTGGTAGTCCAGCTTGCGCACATAAAGGGTGTCGTCAAGGGCGTTGGCGAGGTGGTTGTCGCGGCTGTCGAGTACATAGGCGGCCTTGGCCAGCTCGGCTTCGTCGGTGATCAGGGGTTGTTGCAGGAACTGGCGGATCGCCTCGATCGGGATTGCCGGAATGCTGGCGTCGATGGACTGGGCACGGACGCGCGGCGACAGCTTGACCGTCTTCAGGCCGGATTCGATACTGCGGCCCAGTTCGCCTCGGCGGTTGAGCATGATGCGCTTGCGGCCGTTGATGTAGACGATGGCCAGTTCGTCACCGGGGTAAATCAGGTGCGGGTTCTCGATCTGCGGGTTCTTGTACCAGATCTCCGGCCAGTACCAGGGGTCGCGCAGGAAGCGGGCGGAGATGTCCCAAAGGGTGTCGCCCTTCTGCACGATGTAGATCTCGGGGTGCTCCGGTTCGTAGACGATGTTCTCGGCCGGGGCTTCCTCCTCGGCTGGCATCGCGATGACTTCGGGCGCCGCCTCGGGCTCGGCCTGTTCGACCGGCTGGTCTTCCGGCAGAACCACTGCATAGGGTTCCTTGTCGCTGGCGCAGCCGGAAAGCAGGATCAGTCCGGCGAGAAACCATCCTTGTATCGGAAAGCGCTTCGAAGTGCGCGTGCTTGACTTGGTCATGGGAACCCCTGTGGTCGGTATGGATCTGTGTATCTTGTATATAGAGCGTTCGCGGGAAAAAATCCAACTTGCCCGCTGACGCGCGTTATAATCGCCGATTGTAGTTGAAATATCGTCAACCACAAGCGTTTTCGGCGGCAAGTTTCCCATATAATCATGGGCTTGTGGCAAAAACCTGCAACCTTCTCGAAGTTTGAATCATGGCTCTGCTGAATATACTGAAGTTCCCCGATCCGCGCCTGCGCACCCGCGCCGAGCCGGTTACCGAGTTCGACGACGCGTTGCGACAGCTGGTTGCAGACATGTTCGAGACCATGTACGAGGCGCCCGGCATCGGTCTGGCCGCGACCCAGGTGGATGTGCACAAGCGCCTGCTGGTGATGGATGTGTCCGAGGACAAGAATCGCCCGATGGTGCTGATCAATCCGGAAATCCTCGACGCCGAGGGCGAGGAGGAGATGGACGAGGGCTGTCTCTCCGTGCCCGGCTATTACGAGACCGTGCGTCGCGCCGAGAAAGTCCGGGTGCGTGCCCTCAACGAACACGGCGAAAGTTTCGAAATCGAGGCCGATGGCCTCGAGGCAGTCTGCATCCAGCATGAAATGGATCATCTCGAGGGCAAGCTGTTTGTCGATTATCTGTCGAGTCTGAAGCGTGATCGCATCCGCAAGAAGCTCGAGAAGCAGAAGAAGCAGGCTGTCGCCATCTGATGGCGCGCATCGTCTATGCCGGCACCCCCGAGTTTGCCGTACCGGCCCTGCAGGCCCTGATCGATGCCGGTCAGCAGCCGGTGGCCGTCTACACCCAGCCTGATCGCCCGGCCGGTCGCGGCCGCAAGCTGACGGCCAGCCCGGTCAAGCGTTGTGCCGAGGCGGCCGGTGTTCCGGTCCTGCAACCCCCGAGCCTGAAGGACGAAGCCGCCCAGCAGCAACTGCGCGAACTCGAACCCGACCTGATGGTGGTGGCGGCCTACGGTTTGCTGCTGCCGAAAGTGGTGTTGGAGATACCACGCCTCGGTTGCGTCAACCTGCATGCCTCGCTGTTGCCGCGATGGCGCGGTGCGGCGCCGATCCAGCGCGCTATCCTGGCCGGCGATCGCGAGACGGGCATCACCCTGATGCAGATGGACGAGGGTCTGGATACCGGTGACATGCTGGCCCGCGCCACTCTGCCCATCGAGACGGACAGCACCGCCGCCGACCTGCACGACCGCCTGGCCCGCCTCGGAGCGGATCTTCTGATCGAGCAGCTGCCGGCGCTGCTGGCCGGCTCCCTTCGGGGCGAACCCCAGGACGATTCCCGGGCCTGTTACGCCCCCAAGCTGAGCAAGGCCGAGGCCGAGATCGACTGGCACAAGCCGGCGGTTCAACTGCAGCGCGAGGTGCGTGCCTTCAACCCCTGGCCGGTCAGCTACACCCACCTCGACGGCAAGCCGGTGAAGATCTGGATCGCATCGGCTCTGGACGAGGATGCCGAAGCGCCCCCTGGCCAGGTGCTGGAACACGACAGCGACGGCATTCGCGTGGCCACCGGCGAAGGCCAGCTGGTGATCCATTCCCTGCAGTTTGCCGGCAAGCAGCGACGCGACGCCGGCGAAATCCTGCACGGACGCAACCTCAGCGGCGAGCGCTTCGGCCATGTTTAGCCCGCATATCTCACCACCCTTCTACTGCGGCGGCCCAATGGCACGCCCTGGCTGGTTTTCACTCGGTCGGAGTGCTCGACATAGTGTCAACTATGCCTGCGCGCTCCTTGGTCGCGAAAGCCACCCATGCCGCACCCTTGATCCGTCTCGCTACGAACGGTGGTGAGA
>WGBK01000421.1 GCA_015494335.1 Gammaproteobacteria bacterium
GTATTTAAAGCTTGTGCCGCGGCTTTGGCATCACCCTTGACAATCGCCACTCCACTGAAATGACTCACGACCAGTTTGATATGATTGTTGCTGTCGATACTGAACAATTTAAGCGCAACCTGAGTGCCATTCCCTTCCCACGCCAGTGCATACAACTGGCTGTAGTTGGTGCTACCGGGTAACGCTATCTCCAGCATAGCCGGCGTGTTGAATTGCAAACCATCCGGCTCGAACTGAACTCCGCCGATCAATTCATCCACAAAATCCAGCGCGCCAATACTGGTCACCGGGGTCATGCCAATATCCAGCGTATTACCGATGCCTCCAGCCGGCAGTGTCAGTAGATAATTTTGTCCACTCCCAGTTGAACCTTGAACCGTGCCTCCCCTTTCATCGATCACCGACACGACTTTTTTGCTCGATTCAACCTGCACATCCAGTTGCAGGGGCGGGATATCAATGGGATTGGAGGAATTACTGCTACCACAAGACATCAATATAACTGCAAAAAAGAGTATTGATATCTTAATTAATAATTGGCTTCTCATGTCCTTCCCCCGTTTGGTATACACTTCATTATGCACCAATAGTAGGCACAATATTCATCCTGCCGATATAAAACAGCAAAGGATTGAAAGAGGAAACCCCCAGAATTGGGGGTTTTCAAAACCAAAAAATCAGGTTCATCGCATCTTTCCGGGAAAGGCGGCTTTTATCTTCAGGAAGAAGTATTCGGTATCCCGATATCCATATCCCATGCGTTTCATGAGCTTGATCTTGTTATTCATGCCTTCCAGACGCCCGGTGTGAAGGCGGTGTTCGGCGGAAGCCACAATCCCATGCAGGTAACGTTTTAGTTTGCGGGCGAACTGCTGTAATGGTTCAATGCCGCTTTCGAGGACCTGTTGCCACCAAAGCGCCCATTGGGAGAACGCCTCTTGCGCGCTCTGGCAGTACCACAGCTCCTTGAGCTGCTCACGCAACAGATAGACCACCATCAGGCTGCGATTGGCCTGAAGTAGCTCATCCAGATAGCCTGCCTGCGTTGCAGTCAGGTTTTGACGGTTTTTCAACAGCACCCACCGGCCCCGCTTGACCTTGCGGCGGGCGGCACGATCATCGCGGAGCGCATTGGCTTGATCGACCCGCACCCGGTCAATGACCTCCCGTCCGTATTTGGCCACGACATGGAACAGGTCGTAGACGACCTTGGCCTTGGGGCAATGGGTTTTGACCTCCAGGTCAAAAGCGGTGTTCATATCCATGGCAACCGCTTCGATCTGCTGGCAATGCGGACCCAGTTGCTCGAAGAAAGGCCGAATCGCCCGGCGACTGCGCCCTTCACCCACCCACAGGACTTGATGGGTATCCGCATCGGCCACAACCGTGGCATAGCGATGCCCCTTGAACAGGGCAAACTCATCCATGGCCAACCGCCTGACCTGGCTCCAGTCCGGCTCTGGGATCTCCCTGGCCAGGCGACGCTTGTCGATCGTCTTGATGGTGTGCCAGTGAAGGCCTGTCAGTTCAGCGATATGCTGGATCGGCAACAGGGGTAGTAAGCGCTCCACAAAGGCAACCAGGCGGTTGGTTTGCCGGGCAAAAGGGTCAAGCCAGCTCAGGTGCTCAGTCACCACGCCACAATCCGGGCAGACGATACGCCGGTGGGGGAGTCGCAAAGTCACCTGATAATCCAGAATAGCCCTTTCTGCAATGGAGCGTAGACGGGTCTCATGGACGGACTGTGCCTGCTTTCCGCAGGTACAGCGGCCTGGACGGGTCGGTTTGAGGTGGATGATCAGTTGCTGGCCAGTTTGTTCGGTGTGGACAGGTTCAAAACCTTCCCACAGCGATATCGGAAAGGTAAGCTGGGACATCGAAAACGGTTGTCGGTTAATGTGTGGGTTTGGCGACCACCTTAACCTTCTAACCGTTTTCTTTTCTATATCCCGATAATTTGCGATGAACCAAAAATCAGGTACTACAAGCTTCTTTATCTCGGCGCAACCTGAACGGATACAGGCCATGGCAGGGAGGAAAACTATGGTCCTCAATAGTATCTGATATGCAATTCAGAACCAGATCGACAGCCAGACTCGCAGCACGGTGGAGTTGAAGGCATACAGCGGCTCCTCTCCAGGTGCCACGCCGGTGACCGTGAGATCGCGAAAATCACGGTAGTCGAAGGCGATGCGGTCGATGTTCATGTTGAGTGTACCGCGCTTGATGAAGCCGGTTCCATTCTCCTCGAAATACCAGGTCACTCCGGCGCCCAGGGTCTCGGTGGTGAAGCTGCTCATCTCCTTGTCGCGGGCCAGGAAGTTCTGCGCGTCGCGATAGGGGAACAGGTCGCTGTAGAACTCGGCATGATCCTGGTCATAGAAGCGGTAGCTGAACTCGAAGATCCAGTCCTCGCCCCAGGGCAGGGTGTAGCCCAGTTCCCAGGTATCCGCCTGGATGCCCCAGGAGCCGGTGAAGTAGCGGTAACCGGCAGCCACAGCCGATCGCTCCGGCAGATAGTAGCGGCCCCGCAGAGCAATGGAATTGGTGGTACGGGTACGCGGGTAGACCTCGGCCTGGTAACTGTAGCCCCGCGACGAGGACGGGTCGAGATAACGCACCGAGCGATAGGGGTTGTTGAGGAAGCCTTCGTCGGTGATGGTTTCCAGGGTCAGTGCCACAATCAGATCCTGGGTCAGGATTTGGGACAGGGATACCCGGTAGTCACGCAGCTTGGTCGGCTCCTCGAAATTGCTGTCGCCGTTGCGGCCGACGGTATTGTCGCCGTAGATGAAGCCGAGGCTGACCGTCGTCAGATCGCCGAACATGTCCTGGGAGATGCCGAGGCTCCAGGTGTTGGCGGTGTAGTCGTTCTCGACGCTGTTGGTGTAGCCGAAGCTCATGATGGTGCGGTCGCGCAGGTAGTCCATGCCCAGCGAATACTCGGTGCGCTGTTCCTCGTAGGGACTGGCAGTGGTGACCACGTCTATGGAGGCGCTGGAAACATTGTCGACATAGTAGTTGGCGGTGACCGAGAAATCCTCGGCGAACTTCTTGCGCAGCAGCAGCGACGGCCCGTTGATATCGGCCCCGCCTCCGCTGTAGCTGTGGTAGAGCAGATCGGCGCGATCCTCGGGCAGTACCGCCCCTCTTGCGAGAGTCGCGAAGAGCAGCAGGGACAGCAGCCCTGCGAGTCGACGGGCCATGGTCGAAAAAAAGTCTTGCCGGAGCAGGCTAGTTACAGCCACAGCCACCCCCGGTAGCCGTTCCCGCGCCACGGCCGCCTTCACGCGCATCATAGACATGATGGATATAGTTGTTGGCCACCGGGTCACGGGCAAAGGCCATGATCGGATCGGCCAGGTGCGCCCGTTCGTAGGGCTTTACCCAGGGTTCAACGCTGCTGCAGGCGGACAGCAGCAACAGGCAAGACAGACTCAGCCCAATCTTCATGATTGCCTTCATGACTGCGGCCCTTTATTCGCGCAGGAGTTTCTTGATCATCTTTTTATACTTCTTCTCGTCACCTTCCTTGTAGCCCTGATGGATATAACGCATATTGCCGCTGCGATCCACCAGCACCGTGGTCGGCATGGCGATCACATGATACTGCTTGCTGACATCGTTGCCCTTGTCGAGCAGGATCGGGAAGTCCACCGGGCGCTTCTTGAGGAAATTGCGCGGCGGCTGTTCCTGCTGCTCCACATTAACACCCAACAGCACGAAGCCAAGATCCTTGTACTTGTTGTAGAGATCATTGAGCTTCGGCATCTCGACCCGGCAGGGCGCGCACCAGGAAGCCCAAAAATTGATCATCACCACATTCCCCGCCAGCTCGCTGAGCTTCATGTTGCGTCCGTCCAGGGTCTTGAGGGTGAAATCGGGAGCGGGCCCGTTGGCGTTCTTGGCCTGCAGCGGCGTTACCGCCAGCATCAGCAGGGCCATCAGGGGGAAGATCCAGCGTTGTTTCAGGTTCATGTCGGTGTTTCCTCTCGGGTCGGTGCCGGGCTAGAAGAACAGGCCCAGGCTCAGCGTGAATTGCAGGTTGTTGGTGGTTTTCAGTTCGCCGAACAGGTCCATGTCATGGACGCTGTTGCGAAAATCGACCGAGACGTCGAGCCAGTCGCTGAACAGAAAGCGATAGCCGGCGCCGTAATTCAGGGTAAAGCGCTCGCTGCCGGCGAAATCCGTGTTGCCGATGCCGCCGGACAGGTAAAAGGCCGTATTGTAGGTCAGCTTGCGGGTGACGAAGGCCTCGCCCGGCAGCAGGTGATAACCGATATTGAGGCTGTAGAAGCGATAGTCCCGTTCGGCATTGGTGAGCAGGGGCGCGCCGCCAGTCAGCACCTCGTAACTGGTCTTGCCGGCCGTGGCCTGGCCCAGGGTAAGGTCGGCAAAGATGTTCTCGGTGATGAAATACTCCATGCGCAGACCCAACAGGGGCTGAACGCCGAAATCTTCGATGCTGATGTAACCGACCAGCAGGGAGACCTCGTAATCCCGGGCGTCGATCTTCGCCTCCTGGAACTCGATGCGCTCGATCTTCGGATCGATCAGCGTCGAATCGGCATCCTCGGACGCGGGGTCCGATGCCGCCTGTACGGACGGGCCGGCCAGCAGGAGCAGGCTCAGAAAAAGACCGCGAAACCCAATTTCCATTCCGTTATTTCCTCGTTGTCGTCTTGGTCCCGGTTGGCCGAGAAGATGACCATCTCATCCACTTCGAAGCGCAGCACGAAGCGGCGCGCCAGCCAGGTCTTGAAGCCGACGCCCACCAGCGCCAGCGTGTTGTCCTTGTTGTGCGGTTCGATCAGCGTGGCATTGGGCCGCACCGAAATGCCGCCGGCCGCAAGGCTGAAGAACGGCGAGTAGGACCATTCCGGAAAGGGTTGCATCAGCAAACCCAGACGCAGCAGCTTGCTGCTCGAAACCGTGCCCACCGCGTGCTCCAGGGTCAGTTCGGCGGACAGGTTCTCGGTAAAGGCATAGGCACCATAGACCGACACCAGCGGCGCGCCCTTGAGCCGGCCGCTGCTGACGCCGACTTCCCACTGGCGGCCGATGAAAGCTTCCTGATCGAGGTTCTCGAACTGCACCGGTTCGCCGTTGGCCAGACGCGTTTTCAGCAACTCGGACCGCGGTACCCAGCCATCCCGCCCCTTCTCGTCGGCGATCCGAAACCAGTCGGCGCGCCGGTTCAGCACCCGCAGGCGCTGTCCACGCTCGATGACATGGAAGATCGGGTAGCCCTCCCCCGGGCCGGTGTGCAGCTCGATGAAGGGTTCCGCCACGCTCAGCCAGGCGACCTCCTCTTCGGCCAGCGCCGGACGCATGGCCAGCAGCAGACCCGCGAGAATCAGCCAGAGCCGGCATGCGCGCAGGATCCCTTCTCGTCTAGCCATGTCGGCCGAACACCGTCCTTTTCATTGGTATCGTA
>WGBK01000422.1 GCA_015494335.1 Gammaproteobacteria bacterium
CCGATGCTCGAGCCTTCCAGTACCGGCTTGACGATGACCGGGTAACCCAGTTCCTCTCCTGCCTGCCTTGCCGACTGCAGGCTGTCCGCGCCACGAAACGGCGGGGTTTCGACACCAGCGCCGAGAGCCAGCCGTTTGGTCATCAGCTTGTCCATGGTCACCGCGGAGGCCTTGATACCGTTGCCGACATAGGGCATGCCGGCGGCCTCAAGCAGCGCCTGGATACGGCCATCCTCCCCACCCCGGCCGTGGAGGATGTTGAAGGCGCGATCGGCCTCGAGCTCGAGAATCTGCCGCAGCGGGTTGTCGCCGATATCCACCGCAAAGGCATCGACGCCCGCATCCCGCAGGGCCTGCAGCACGAACCGCCCCGAGGTCAGGGACACCTCGCGTTCGGCAGCGGTACCACCCATCAATACCGCGACACGGCCGCTGCGACGGGCGACATCCGGCGATGGCATCAAGCTGCTCATGACCGCTCCTCCGCTTCGCCGATGATATGCACTTCCGGCATCAGTCGGATACCGAACTTCTGCTCAACCCGATCGCGCAACAGCTGGATCAGGTTCTCTATATCCGCCGCACGGGCCGAACCGGTGTTGATGATGAAATTGGCGTGTTTTTCGGAAACACAGGCATCGCCGATGCAATAGCCCTTCAGACCACAGGCCTCGATCAGGCGCGCGGCATGATCCCCCGGCGGATTGCGGAACACCGAACCGCAGGAAGGCAGCCCCACCGGCTGGCTCTGGTTGCGACGCTGCAGCAGCGATTGGATCTCGGCGCCCGTATCGGTCCCCCGGGGTGGCAAGCGGAAATCGGCACTGAGGAACCATTCCTCCGCAACGGGTTTCTCGACCTGCCGATAAGCCACCTTGAATTCCGCTCGGTCGCGGCGGCGCACCTCTCCGTTCCGGTCGACCGTTTCGACGCTTTCAACCCGTTCCCAGGTCTCGCCGCCGAAGGCGCCGGCATTCATCGCCAGCGCGCCGCCCACGGTACCGGGGATGCCGGCCATGAAATCCAGTCCACTCCGCTCGGCGGCCGCGCACTGTCGCGCCAGTCGCGCGCAGCTGACGCCGGCCTCCGCCCGGAGCAGGCCGGGCTCGACTTCCTCGATGCGCTTCAGGCCTTTCAGAGGCGCAATCGCCACACCCCGAAGCCCGCCGTCGCGCACCAGCAGGTTGCTGCCGAGGCCGATCCAGGTGACCGGAACAGCCGGATCCAGCTCGTGCAGCAACTGCAGCAGATCTTCCCGGTCGGCCGGCTCGAACAGCCAATCCACCCGGCCACCGGCGCGCCAGGTGCAATGCGCCGCCATCGGTTCGTCGCGCAGCATGCGGCCACGCACCTGCGGCATTTCAGCCCGACCCTGTCGCATCGCGGCGTTCACTCCGTCACCTCCACTTCCCCGCGCGCCAGGCGGCCGGCGAAACCCCCGATGCTGCCGGCACCGAGGGTGAGCAGGATGTCGCCACTCTCCAGGGTATTGGCCAGCAGTTCCGGCAACTGGTCCAGGGATTCGACGAACACCGGATCGACCTGCCCGCGATTGCGAATGGCCCGAGCCAGCGCTCGCCCGTCGGCGCCGGTGATAGGCTTTTCGCCGGCCGGATACACCTCGAGCAACAGCAGACGGTCCACTTCGGACAGCACCTGGGTGAAATCCTCGAACAGGTCCCGGGTGCGGCTGTAGCGATGCGGCTGGAAGGCCACCACCAGCCGTTGTTCGGGCCAGGCCGCGCGTATGGCCTGCAGGGTCGCGCGTATTTCGTTCGGATGATGACCATAGTCGTCGATCAGTCGGACGGTCTTTCCCGCCACATCCAGATGCTCGGTGATCTGGAAGCGCCGACCGATACCGGCAAAACGGGCCAGGGCGGACTGCATCGCCGCAGGCTCCACTTCCAGTTCCCAGGCAACGGCCAGGGCTGCGGTGGCATTCAATACATTGTGTCGGCCGGTCAGATTCAGATCGAAAGCCTGGCTGCTGCCATCCGGGAAATCGATTTCGAACCGGCTGCGTTCGGCGTGGGCCTCGATATCGCGGATGCGCAGGTCGGCATCCGGGGATTCGCCGTAGGTCAGCACCGGGCGAGAGATCTGCGGCAGGATCTCCCGCACCACCGGGTCGTCGATGCACAGCACCGCCAGGCCATAGAAAGGCAGGTGATGCAGGAATTCGACAAAGGTCTGCTTGAGGCGCTCGAAATCCCCTTCATAGGTCGAAAGATGATCCTGGTCGATATTGGTGACGATCGCGATGATCGGCTGCAGATAGAGGAAGGAGGCATCGCTCTCGTCCGCCTCGGCCACCAGGTAATCGCTGTCGCCAAGCTTGGCGTGACGCCCGGAACTGTTTAGCTTGCCGCCAATGACATAGGTCGGATCCAGGCCGCCCTCTGCCAGCACCGAGGTCACCAGGCTGGTGGTCGTGGTCTTGCCGTGGGTACCGGCCACGGCGATGCCCTGGCGGAAACGCATCAGCTCGGCCAGCATCTCGGCCCGCCGCACCACCGGGATGCGCGCCTCGCGGGCCGCGACAATCTCCGGATTGTCCTCGTCGATGGCGGTGGACACCACAACCACGTTGGCATCGCCGATGTTTTCCGCCCGATGGCCGATCATCACCTCAATGCCGACGGAACGCAGGTGCTGCACCATCGCGGATTCCTGGATGTCGGAACCGCGCACCTGGTAATCGAGATTGTGGAACACCTCGGCAATGCCGCTCATGCCGGCGCCGCCGATGCCGACGAAATGGATGTTGCGGATACGGCGCATGCGTTGTCTCGGGCTGCGGGTCATGACAGGGCCTCATCGATCAGGGCCTGGGCCACGCGACGGTCGGCATCGGTATGCGCCAGGGCGCGGGCCTGGATCGCGCGTTGCGTCAGGGCCTCGCGGTCGCTGTTCGTCGCCAGGTACTGTTCCAGCCACTGCGGGTCGAAGTCCTCGTCCCGCTGGACATCCGCGGCCCCGGCCTCGACCAGGTACCGGGCATTGGCATACTGGTGGTCGTCCACCGCATGGGGATAGGGGACGAACAGCGCGGCAACACCCGCGGCGGCGACCTCCGAAACCGTCAGCGCACCCGCGCGACAGATCACCAGGTCGGCCCAGGCGTAGGCC
>WGBK01000423.1 GCA_015494335.1 Gammaproteobacteria bacterium
GTTCTGCGGGCTGGGCAATTTCACGCTGCCCCTGGCGCGACGCGTGGCCTCGGTCACCGGCGTCGAGGGCGATGCGGCGATGGTGGAGCGCGCCCGCGACAGCGCCCGGGCACTGGGCGTCGAGAACACCGAATACCATGCCGCGGATCTCACCGCCGTCGATGGCAGCGAGCCCTGGTTGAAGGCTGCCTATGACCGGATACTGCTCGACCCGCCGCGCAGCGGTGCCCAGGAGGTGATTCCCCGGTTGCTGAAGATCGGCGCCGGAATCATCGTCTATGTGTCCTGTCAGCCCGCCAGCCTGGTGCGGGATGCCCGGCTGCTGGTCGAGGGCGGCTATCGTCTCGATGCCCTCGGTATCATGGACATGTTCCCGCAAACGGCCCATGTCGAGTCGATGGCGGTATTCCGCAAGGGCTGATTCGCCATTACCCCTTCCTCCCCGCAGGGTGCCATCATCTAAATATGGGCTTGGGGTAGTGTCTGATCGGAAAAACACCGTAAATACATCCATGTAGGCTCCACGCCGGCATCCATGCCGCCGAGGTTTTCCGATCAGACACTACCCCAGACTCAGAAATTTAGATGTCATGGCCCTGCCTTCCCGCCCTGAAAGAGTGCATGGTGGATGCAAAAATGGAATAATGCGCCCTCAAATCGTGCGTTCGCACTAGATTAGTGCCTGGCTATACCAAGACGGGCCGCAGTCATGGCGCTTTACGACCATTCGCTGTGTCACGGACCGTCTTGGTATGTTCCAGGCTGTAACAGGAGGACTCCATGAAAATCATTACTGCCATCATAAAACCCTTCAAGCTCGACGATGTGCGGGCTGCCCTGTCCGACATCGGCATTCAAGGCATGACGGTGACCGAGGTCAAGGGCTTTGGCCGCCAGAAGGGCCATACCGAACTGTACCGCGGTGCCGAGTACCAGATCGAATACCTTCCCAAGGTGAAGCTGGAAATCGCCACCGAGGAAGCCCGCGTCGAGGAGGTGATCGAGGCCATACGCAACGCTGCCAACACCGGCAAGATCGGCGACGGCAAGATCTTCGTCACCCCGCTGGAGAATGTCGTGCGCATTCGCACCGGCGAATCCGGTTCTACCGCGCTGTAACGGGGGGTGGAGATGAAAGCAAGATATTTTCTGGGACTGGCGCTTGCCCTGTTCTCGTCCTCCAGCTTCGCCGCGCAAGGCCTGGACAGCGGCGATACGGCCTGGATACTCGCCTCCACGGCACTGGTGCTGTTCATGACCCTGCCGGGGCTGGCCCTGTTCTACGGCGGGCTGGTGCAGCCACGCAATGTGTTGTCGGTACTGATGCAGTGCTTCGCCATCACCTGTGTCGTCAGCATCCTGTGGGTGCTGGTGGGTTACAGCCTGGTGTTTGGCGATGGCGGGGACTGGAATGCCTGGATCGGAGGTCTGGACAAGGCCTTCATGGCGGGGATCGGCCGCGACAGCCTGCAGGGCAGCATCCCCGAGACTGTGTTCAGCGCCTTCCAGATGACCTTTGCCATCATCACTCCGGCGCTGGTCATCGGCGGTTTTGCCGAGCGCATGCGCTTCCCGTCGATGCTGCTGTTCAGCGTACTCTGGTTCCTGGCGGTCTATGTGCCGGTGGCGCATTGGGTCTGGGGAGGCGGCTGGCTGGCCGACCAGGGTACCCTGGACTTTGCCGGCGGCATCGTCGTGCACATCACGGCCGGGGTGGGCGCACTGGTTGCGGCCCTGGTGCTGGGTCCGCGCAAGGGCTTCCTGACCCGGCAGATGATGCCCCACAACATGACCATGACCATCACCGGCGCGGGCATGCTGTGGGTCGGCTGGTTCGGCTTCAATGCGGGCAGTGCCCTGGCCGCCAACGGCGATGCCGGCATGGCCCTGATGGCCACTCATATCAGCGCTGCCACTGGCGCCTTCACCTGGATGCTGATCGAGTGGATCAAGTACGGCAAGGCTTCGGCCCTGGGCATCGCCACCGGCATGGTTGCGGGCCTGGGAACCATCACCCCGGCATCCGGCTATGTCGGGCCGATGGCCGCCCTGTTCATCGGCCTGGCCGCGGGCATCGTCTGCTTCTATGCCACCAATACCCTGAAGAATGTGCTCAGGGTGGACGACTCGCTGGATGTGTTCCCGGTACACGGGGTCGGTGGCATCCTCGGCACCCTGTTTGCAGGCTTCTTCATCGCCAGCGAATGGGGCGGCGCCGGACTGGCCGAAGGCATGACCACGGGCGGTCAGATCACGGCCCAGGCCATCGGCGTGGTATCGGTATTCGCCTGGACCGCGGTTGCCAGCTGGGTGCTGCTCAAGCTGGTCGGTCTGGTTACGCCACTGCGCGCCAGCGACGAGGAAGAAACCGAGGGGCTGGATATCTCACAGCACGAGGAGCGAGGCTACAACTTCTGAGCTTTGCGCCTTCAGGGAACGAAAAAGCCGACGCATGCGTCGGCTTTTTCTTGCGCGATATCTGGCGTCCCCGGCAGGGTTCGAACCTGCAACCTACGCCTTAGGAGGGCGTCGCGCTATCCAGTTGTGCCACGGGGACGAGGCCGGCGGATTATACAACAAGCGACCGGGTTTGCATGTCCGTTTGCCGGGGCTTCAGTGGCAGTTCCGTTTCAGGTAGGTCTCGGTTTCTTGTCTTTTCTGCTCGATTTCTTCCGCGTTGAGGAAGATCTTTTCCCCCTGCTCATCGATACGATACCAGCGGAATCGCTTCTTAAACTCGGCAAGCTGCCTGCGCATCCGCGAGCAGTTTCGCTGTTGCTGTTTCTTTTCCAGTTCCCGCTGCTGTTGCTGGTATTCGCTGAACTCCTTTTCGGCGCGCTGCTTTTCGTAGATGCTCAGTGCACGCTGTATGCGTTCCCTGGCACTGAGCGAGGTACGGGGTTGTGGCGGCTCGACCAGCGCCTGTGCCGGCGAGTTTACTCGATCCCCGGAGGATATCTTGGATGCCGAATCGATGGGCAATTGGGCGGGACCCGTTTTTCCCCCCAAAAGCTGTTTGCGTTGCTGACGAGCCTGACGGGCCTCCTCTTCTCGCTGGAGCTGTTCCAGTTGTTGTTCCACGAAGCCGGTCCACTGGCTTGCAGGATAGTCTTGCAGGTAGCGTTTGAGGCTGTTTTGGTCCCCCTTGGCCATGGCTTCGCTGTAAGCGAATTGATCGCGATAGAAAATGGCTGTATCCAGCCATTCGGAATCGGGGTGGGTGCGTATAAATGCATTCAGAGCCGTGATGTCCCTGTTCTTTCGAGCTTCCTCGATGCGTTGCTTGTCCCGGGAAGGTGGAACAGAAGCCGTTTCGGTCTGCATGCTCCGGGAGCGGTCCTGGAGCAGGAACCACCCCAGCAGCAGGGTCGTCAGCAACAACAGGAGGGCAAGGGCTTGGGAGATTTTCAAGTGCGGATCTCGACTTCAGTATTCCTGCGATGACTGTACTGCCGCAACAGGATGCCCGCAACAATCAGTGTCAACCCCCACAAGGTCGCCGGCTGTATCGCTTCGTCGAGCAGACGGGACAGGATCAACAGCGAAAGAAAAGGAGTCAGGTAGATCAGGTTGCCGATGCTGGCGGCGCTGCGCGCCATCGACAGCGCCAGTTGCCAGATGAAGAAGGTCAGGCCCATCTCGAACAGCCCGACATAGAGCACCGGCAGCCAGGGGTAGTCGCTTCCCGGCCAGGCCAGTTGCTGCTGCCACAAGGCATAGAGGATCGCCAGCGGCGTACCCACGAGAAAGGCCACGAACAGCTTTACCGCCGGCTCGATCCGGCGCAGGCGGGTGTTGTACAGCCAGTAGCCGGCCCAAACCAGAGTGCTGGCCAGTGCGAGTATCAGTCCCCAGCCATCGACATGCTGCCAGCCGCCGAACTCGCCCCGGCTCGCGATCAGTGCTGCGCCGCAGAAGCTGAGCAGGATCGGCAACAGGCCCTTCCAACCCAGATGCTGGCCGAGAATCGGTACCGACAGCAGTGCCAGCATTACCGGCCAGAGGTAGTTGAGCGACATGGCGATCTGCGCCGGCAGACGATCATAGGCCTCGAACAGGATCACGTAGTAGAGGAAGGGATTGAGTGCGCCGAGCAGCAGCAGGCGGCGCCATTGTGCAGCAGAGAGATCGCGCAGCATTGCAAACCGCCCCTGGAGCAGCAATACCGCGGCAAGCGACAGCAACGAGATCGCGCAGCTCATCCACAACAGTGCGGGTGGGGAGATCTGCGCCAGCGCCAGCTTGAAGGCGCTTGCGGAGCCGGCCCAGAGCAGCAGGGTTAGGCCGGTCCAGGCATAGGCGGCATGTTCGGGTCGCATGGAGAACTCCGCGGATTCGAGGCGCAAGAATAGCAGATGCCGGGATCAACCCGAAAAGGACCGTTCCAGCTTGGTCGAGAGGATCACCGAGGACTGGGTCTCCTCGACACCCTCCATGACACCTATGGCGTCGATGACCCGGTCCAGTTCGGCCACAGAAGGCGCGCAGACCAGGGCGCTGAGATCGAACACGCCGCTGATCGAGTGCAGGGCCAGCAGTTCCGGCAGGCGACAGAGCTGCCGCTCGACGGCGCGCCGGCGCGCGGGAGGCGCCTTGATCAATACCAGGGCGCGGATGCAACACTGGTCATAATCCTCGGAAAGGCGCACGGTGTAGCCGGCAATGACGCCGCTGCGTTCGAGGCGCTGCAGGCGGGCCTGGGCGGCGCCGCGGGATACGCCCAGCTGGCGGGCGATCTCGCTCAGCGGCATGCGGGCATGTTCGCGGAGCAGGGCGATGAGTTGTTGATCCTTTTCTTTGTTGCTCAAAATGATCAGTTGAATAATAGAAATGACTGATAATCGATTTATTATGATCAGTATAGATCTGTAAACTGATCGATTCCAGTGCTGAAATGTCCTTTTCAACGGAGAACGGAAACCATGACATTCGAGCGTATCGCCGTGCTGGGTCTGGGCAAGGTCGGCACCCTGGCCGCCTGCCTGTTGCAGGAAAGCGGGTTTGATGTGACCGGGTATGATGCCCGCAATCGGCGGAAGGATCTCGGCTTCCCCTGCCATTCCCTGTCGGTCGAGGATTCCGCAGCTCTCGAACAGGCGCTGGACGGCCAGCAGGCGGTGCTCTCCTGTCTTCCCTATCATCTCAATGCCGAGGTGGCCCGCCTTGCTCATCGCAAGGGTTTGCACTATTTCGATCTGACCGAGGATGTGCCGACTACCCAATTGATCCGTGAGCTGGCGGAGGATGCAAGGGGAGTGATGGCACCCCAGTGCGGATTGGCGCCGGGTTTCATCGGCATCGTCGGGGCGGATCTGGTCAACCGGTTCGAACGGGTTCGGTCGCTGAAGCTGCGGGTCGGCGCCCTGCCGCAGAATCCCACCGGCATGCTTGGTTACGCCTTCAACTGGTCACCGGAAGGTGTGGTCAATGAATACCTCAACGACTGTGAAGTCATCGAGGAGGGGGAGCGCAAGTGGGTCTCGGCAATGGAGTGGCTGGAAACCATCTACATCGACGGCGTGCAGCTGGAAGCCTTCACCACCTCCGGCGGACTGGGTACCATGTGCGAAACGTACCTCGGGGTTATCGACAACCTGGACTACAAGACCATGCGCTATCCCGGTCATGTGCAGCTGATGAACTTCTTCTTTCACGAGTTGCTGATGCGCGAGCAGCGCGAGCAGGCAGGCAGGATCCTGACCCACGCCAAGCCGCCGGTGGACGACGATGTGGTCTATGTCCATGCCGCGGCCGAGGGCTGGATCGACGATCGCCTGCAGCGCAAGGAATTCGTGCGCGCCTATTACCCGCAGAAGCTCTGTGGCAAGCCGCGCACTGCCATCGCCTGGACCACCTCGGCCTCGGCCGTCGCGGTGATCGAGCTGGTACGGGATGGCAAGCTGCCCGACCGCGGCTTCATTCGTCAGGAACAAATTCCGCTGCAGGCCCTGTTGCAGACGCGATGCGGTGCCCATTACCTGGAGGAGGAGTAACCATGAACCCGGAACCGATACTGAAGGCCCTCGGCCTCGAACAACATCGGCAGGCGAGCTCGGGCCTGCCTGTCCATACGCCCATCGACGGTTCGCTGCTTGGGCGCGTGGAGGAAACATCCGCCGAGGAGCTGCCCGCCATCATCGACCGCGCGGAGCTTGCCTTTCTGCAATGGCGGCAGTTGCCCGCACCCCGTCGCGGCGAACTCGTACGCCTGCTGGGAGAGGAACTGCGCAACCACAAGCAGTTGCTGGGCGAACTGGTGACCCTGGAATGCGGCAAGATCCTGTCCGAAGGGCTGGGCGAGGTGCAGGAGATGATCGACATCTGCGACCTGGCCGTGGGCCAATCCCGCCAGCTGTTCGGTCTGACCATAGCCAGCGAACGGCCGGGACATCGCATGGCCGAGACCTGGCATCCGCTCGGCGTCAACGGCATCATCACCGCCTTCAATTTCCCGGTCGCGGTCTGGGCCTGGAATGCGGCCCTGTCGCTGGTCTGCGGCAACAGCCTGATCTGGAAGCCTTCGGAAAAAACGCCGCTGACGGCCCTGGCCTGTCTTGGCATCTTCCGCCGCGCCCTGGCGCGTTTCGGTGATGCGCCGGAGGATCTGTTGCAGGTGGTGATCGGCGGTCGCGAGATCGGCGAGGGCCTGGTGGAATCCCGCAAGCTGGCGCTGATCTCGGCCACCGGTTCCACGCGCATGGGCCGGGAAGTGGGGCCGAGGGTGGCGGCGCGCTTCGGCAAGTCCCTGCTCGAGTTGGGGGGCAACAATGCAATGATCCTGACCCCCAGCGCCGATCTGAAACTGGCCCTGCGTGCCATCCTGTTCTCGGCCATCGGCACCTGCGGCCAGCGCTGCACCTCCCTGCGTCGCCTGATTGTCCACCAGAGCCGGGCCGATGAGCTGCTGCAGGCCCTGGAAGCCGCCTATGCCAGCGTACCCATCGGCAACCCGCTGGAGGATGGGGTACTGCTTGGGCCGATCATCGATGCAGCCGCTTTCGAGCGCATGCAGTCGGCGTTGCAGCAGGCGCGAGAGCAGGGCGGCGAAGTCGTTGGCGGAGAGCAGGTGCGCGAGGGCGTGCCCGAAGGTGGCGTCTATGTGCGTCCGGCCATCGTCCGCATGCCGGCGCAGACAGAGATCGTGCGCGAGGAAACCTTTGCCCCGATCCTCTATGTGATGACCTACAGCGATCTCGACGAGGCCATCGGGATGCACAATGATGTGCCCCAGGGGCTGTCATCCTGCATCTTTACCAATGATCTGCGCGAGGCCGAATACTTCCTGTCGGCTCGCGGCTCCGATTGCGGTATTGCCAATGTCAATATCGGCCCGTCGGGCGCCGAGATCGGTGGCGCTTTCGGCGGCGAGAAGGAAACCGGGGGCGGACGCGAATCCGGCTCCGATGCCTGGAAGGCCTACATGCGTCGGCAGACCAGCACCGTCAACTATTCCACCCAGCTGCCGCTGGCCCAGGGCGTGCGTTTCGATCTCGACTGACGGCGAACGCTGTCCACGAAAAAGGCCCGAACCTTGCGGTTCGGGCCTTCGGGTTTCCGGTTGCCCGGAAGCGGACCAGGATCAGTCCTTGTAGTAGTCGTACTTGCCATCCTTCCAGACATAGAACACATAGCCCGGAGCGGTGACGTCACCCTTCTTGTCGAAGCCGATCTTGCCGAGCACGGTGTTGAACTTGCCGTTGCGCAGCGCCTTCTTGACCTTGTCGGGGTTGGTGCTGCCGGCCTTCTCGGCGGCTTGAGCCCAGGCCTGGATGGCGCCGTAGGTGTAGAGCACATAGCCTTCCGGCTCGATGCCCTTGGCGCGGAACTCCTTGACCACCGGGGCGGCGTCGGGGTTCTTGCGCGGGTCCGGGCTGAAGGTCATCAGGGTGCCCTCGCCGTCCTTGCCGGTGATGGACCAGAACTCGTCGGTGACCAGCGCATCGCCGGAAACCAGTACGGTCTTCATGCCCTGCTGGCGCATCTGGCGGATGATCAGACCGGCCTCGGTGTGATAGCCGCCGAGGTAGAGCACGTCGATCTTGTTGCGCTTGAGCTTGGAAACCAGCGCGGAGTAATCCTTCTCGCCGGCGGTGATGGCTTCATACAGTTTTTCCTTGCCGCCGAACTTGTGCAGGTACTTGCGGGTTTCGTCGGCCAGACCCTTGCCGTAGGCGGTCTTGTCATGAATGATCGCGATGTTCTTGCCCTTGAACTTGGTGGCGAGGAACTTGCCGGCTACCATGCCCTGCTGGTCGTCACGACCACAGACACGGAACACCAGGTCGCCACCCTCTTCGGTCAGCTTCGGGTTGGTGGATGCCGGCGAGATCATGACTACGCCTTCTTCCTCGTAGACCTTGGAGGCCGGGATGGAAGAGCCGGAGCAGAAATGACCGGCCATGAAGACCACGCCCTTGTTGACCATCTGGTTGGCCACGGCCACGGCCTGTTTCGGGTCACAGGCATCGTCGCCGATTTCGAGGACCAGTTTCTGGCCCAGTACGCCGCCCTTGGCGTTGATGTCGGCCACGGCCTGTTCGGCGCCGGCCTTCATCTGCTGGCCGAAGCTGGCGTACTGGCCGGTCATCGGACCTGCGGTTGCGATGCGAATCTCGGCCTGGGCGCTGGTCATGCCGAGCGCTCCGATCAGCAGTGCCGAGGCGAGTGCTTTGGTTTTGAACATAATGGAATACCCTCCGGTTTTCTTCTTGTGAAAGATCGAAGCCGTCAGTCTAGGACGACAACGATGAACTGCATCTTAACGGATTGCCGCTTCAAGCGGAATCAGTCAATCGGTTTTCCCCTCGCGCAGGCGCCATGAGAAGAATCCGCTGCGCTCGTAGAGCCAGGGATACTGCGAGGTCATCTTGCGTGCGCGGGTGGCGCGCCAGGCGGCGAGCCCGATCAGCATCAGGCTCAGCGTGTCCATGACAAAGCCCTTCAGGGACAACAACTCGCCGTCGAACAGCGCGAATACGAGGAAACGGTCGGCCAGCCCGAGCAGGACCGAATAGACCACGGCCATCCAGGCCGGTTTCCAGTTGGCGGCCAGGGCCTGACCCATCATCCAGGCGGCACCGCCGCCGAACACCAGGGTGAAACCGACGAATACGCTCCAGTCGATCATCAATGGCCTCCCTCGAGGTAGGCGGCCCGCACCTCAGGCATGGACAACAGTTCGTCGCCGGGGCCGCTCAGGGTGATCTGACCGTTGACCATGACATAGCCCCGGTGGGCCAGCTTGAGCGCATGAAAGGCGTTCTGCTCGACCAGCAGCACGGTGACATCGTCCTCGCGGTTGATCTGTTCGATGACCTCGAAGATCTGCCGCACCACCAGCGGCGCCAGGCCCAGGGACGGCTCGTCGAGCAGCAGCAGGCGTGGACGGCTCATCAGTGCGCGCGCAATGGCGAGCATCTGCTGTTCGCCGCCGGACAGGGTGCCGCCGCGCTGGTTCTCGCGCTTTTTCAGAATCGGAAACAGTTCCTGCACATGGGCCAGATCCTGCTCGAAGAAATCCGGGTTCGACTTCGAAGCGCCCATCTGCAGGTTTTCGAGCACGGTCATGCGCGGGAAGATGCGCCGGCCCTCGGGGGACTGGGCAATGCCGAGTTGCACGATCTCGTGGGTCGGCATGCGCGTGATGTCGTATTGCTCGAAATGAATGCTGCCCTCGGCCGCGCGGGGCAGTCCGCAGATGGTCATCAGCGTGGTGCTCTTGCCCGCGCCGTTGGCGCCGATGATGGTGACGATCTCGCCCTGGTTGATCTGCAGATCGATACCCTTCAGCGCCTCGATGCTGCCGTAGTAGGTGTGTACGCCGGAAAGAGTCAGCATCAGGCCTGGTCCTCCAGGTCGGCGGCGATATCTTCGGGCAGATCCTCGTCCTCGGCCTCGCCGAGATAGGCCTTGATGACATTCGGGTCGTTGCGCACGAATTCGGGATCGCCGTCGGAAATCTTGCGGCCATAGTCGAGCACCACGATATGGTCGGAGATCTCCATCACCACGCTCATGTCGTGCTCGATCAGCAGGATGCCGATGCCGTGCTCGTCGCGGATCTTCAGCAGCAATTCGTTGAGTTCGACCGATTCCCTGGGGTTGAGCCCGGCCGCCGGCTCGTCCAGGCACAGCAGCACCGGTCGGGTGCACATGGCGCGGGCGATCTCGAGCTTGCGCTGGTCGCCGTAGGGCAGGCTGCCGGCGCTGGTATTGGCCAGTTCGATCAGGCCGGTCTGCTCCAGCCAGTAACTGGCGAACTCCACTGCCTGTTTCTCCGCATTGCGATAGCGCTTGAGACCCAGCAGGCCGGCCAGGGTCCAGGCCGAGGCCTTCATCAGGGCGTTGTGCTGGGCCACCACCAGGTTTTCCAGCACCGACATGGCCGGGAACAGGCGAATGTTCTGGAAGGTGCGCGCGACATGGGCCTGCTGGGCGATGCGGAAGCCTTCCATGCGTTCGAGCAGGAAGATCTTCTTGCTGTCCGGCGGGGTCAGTGCGAGCCGGCCGACCGTGGGCTGGTAGAAACCGGTCAGGCAGTTGAAGACCGTCGTCTTGCCCGCACCGTTGGGACCGATAATGGCGGTGATCTCTTTCTGCCAGGCGGTAAAGGACACATCGTCGATGGCCACCAGTCCGCCGAAGCGCATGGTCAGGTGATCGACCTCGAGCAGCGGCTTTCGTTCTTGCGTGGTGTTCATCCGCTGCCTTCCCCGGCCATGCTGCCGACTACTTTCTTGCCTTCGAGAATCACCGTGGGGCGGCGGAAGGCGAACAGGCCGCGCGGTTTCCAGACCATGATTGCCACCATCAGGGCGCCGAAGGTGAGCATGCGGTATTCCTCGAGGCCGCGGAACAGCTCGGTTCCGCCAATCAGCACCACCGAGGCCACCACCACGCCGATCTGGCTGCCCAGGCCGCCCAGCACGACGATGGCGAGAATTACCGCCGACTCGATGAAGGTGAAGCTCTCCGGGCTGATGAAGCCCTGCCGGGTGGCGAAAAAGGAGCCGGCGAAGCCGCCAAACATGGCGCCGATGGAGAAGGCGGTCAGCTTGGTGTTGGTCGGGTTGATGCCGAGGGAACGACAGGCGA
Source organism: Gammaproteobacteria bacterium (assembly GCA_015494335.1). GTDB lineage: Bacteria > Pseudomonadota > Gammaproteobacteria > S144-22. The sequence continues at coordinate 11,095 of WGBK01000423.1, forward strand.
TCTCGTCCTCGCGCAGGGCTTCCCAGGCGCGGCCGATCGGCAGCTTGCGGATTCGCAGGGTGAACCAGTTGGTCATCAGCGCCAGCGCCAGGATCAGGTAGTAGAGGAAGATGATGCGGTGCATCGACGAGTAGTCGAGGCCGAAGAAGGTATGGAAGGTATCGCCATTCTCCGGCACGCGGCGGCTGAATGGCAGACCGAAGAAACTGGGCCGCGGGATGCCGGAGATGCCGTCTGGCCCGCCGGTCAGCTCGTACCAGTTGAGCAGGATGATGCGGATGATCTCGCCGAAGCCGAGGGTGACGATGGCCAGGTAATCACCGCGCAGTCGCAATACGGGGAAGCCCAGCATCATGCCGAAGGAGGCGGCGAGCATGCCGGCCAGCGGCAGGCTGACCCAGAAGCTCCAGCCGAGATGAGTGGACAGCAGGGCGTAGGAATAGGCACCCACGGCGTAGAAGGCCACATAGCCGAGGTCCAGCAGCCCGGCCAGCCCCACCACGATATTGAGTCCCCAGCCCAGCATGATGTAGATGGTCACATAGGTGGCCACATCGATGAAATAGCGTGTTGAAAAGGGTTCGCCGAGAAAGGGCATGACGATGGCGAAGCCGAGGGCGAACAGACCGAAGTAGAGCGCGAACTTGCGGAAGAAGTCGGCGCCCGAGGTCATCATCTGTTGCTGGCGGCTGGGCTTGTCGTCGGCCTTGTGGACGGGGCGGGTCTCGCGCCACAGGGCCAGCAGGAATCGCCCGATGAAAACGCTCACCACGGCGGTGGCCACCCAGCCGAAGCGGTATTCGAGGCCGAGTCCGCCGGGCTGGTCGACGGTTTTCATGCCGACCAAGACCACGGTCAGGCCGAAGGCGACCAGCGCGGCGACGGCCGACTCCTTGAGCAGGGCAACAAAATCCACGCGACGGGTCTGCGTTGCATCGTTCATCGGGCTACACCTTCTCGATTTCGGGTTTGCCGAGCAGTCCGTAGGGGCGGAAGATCAATGCCAGCACCAGCAGGGAAAAGGCGGCGACATCCTTGTATTCGATCGTGAAATAGGCGGACCAGAAGGTCTCGATCAGCCCGATCAACAGCCCCCCGAGCATGGCGCCGGGCAGCGAGCCGATGCCGCCGAGCACCGCCGCCGTGAAGGCCTTGATGCCGGCCAGGAAGCCGATGTAGAAATCGATCACGCCGTAGTAGAGGAGGTACATCATGCCGGCCACAGCAGCCAGGGCCGCGCCCATGACGAAGGTCAGCGAAATGGTGCGGTCGACATTCACGCCGAGCAGGGCGGCCATGGTGCGATCCTGCTCGCAGGCGCGTTGAGCGCGGCCCAGCGGGGTGTGCGAGATCAACAGCGCGAAGCCCGACATCAGCACCACCGTCAGCACCACGATGATGATCTGCATCCAGCTCAGGGTGATGCTGAAGTCGCTGCCCTCGAGGAAGGTGAAGCCACCGGTGATCATCGGCGGCATGGGTTTCACGCGTGCGCCCTGGGCCAGTTGCACGAAATTCTGCAGGAAGATGGACATGCCGATGGCGGAGATCAGTGGTGCCAGGCGGAAGGAACCGCGCAACGGACGATAGGCCAGACGCTCCACGGTCCAGCCGTAGATCGAGGTGATGACCATGGCCACGATCAGCACCAGCAGAAAGGCCAGAGGAATGAAGGTTACGCCGGCCATGCCAAGGGCGATGAACATGATCAGCGAGACAAAGGCGCCGACCATGAAGATATCGCCATGGGCAAAGTTGATCATGCCGATGATGCCGTACACCATGGTGTAGCCGATGGCGATCAGACCATAGATCGAACCCAGTGTGACCCCGTTGATCAGTTGCTGGATGAAATACTCCAAAGTCTTCTCCGTCGTCGGTGAAGCCCGCCTGGCGGGCAGCGGACGCATTGGGCGGGATTATGCCTTTGCACCGGTTTAATTCAAGGCATTTCTCGGCCCGGGCTCATTAGCGGAAAAATATTGCAAAAATCTGTGACACAAGCAAGATAGGTTGCAAAATGCCACTTTCAGGAGAGGTCATGTCCCCGCGCAGCGCTCCTTCAACCTCCTGGGTTATCGATCCGGAGATCATCGAACAGCTCGGTCTGCCGCCCGGCCTGCATCGGGACTGGCTGGCCGACGAAGCCGAGGTGGTCGCGCAGCGGCTCAGTCTGTTGAAGGGTTACGAACCACTCCGTTCCGCCATCGAGGACGAGGCGGCGGCCCTGGTTCGGGCGGTACGCAAGCACAGGCAGGCGCAGAGCGCCATCGATGCCTTCATGCACGAATACGACCTCTCGTCGGAGGAAGGGGTGCTGCTGATGTGTCTCGCCGAGGCCCTGCTGCGCATCCCCGACGACGAGACGGCCGAGCGCCTGATCGAGGACAAGCTGGGTCAGGCCCAGTGGGAGCGCCACCTGGGGCGCAGCGACTCGCTGTTCGTCAACGCCTCGACCTGGGGATTGATGCTGACCGGCCGCCTGGTCCGCCTCGACGAGGAGGGCAGCCCCGGCTGGCGCTCCCGCCTGCGCGAACTGGTCAAGCGCAGCGGCGAGCCGGTGGTCCAGCTGGCGCTGAAGCAGGCGATGAAGATCATGGCCCGGCAATTCGTCATGGGTCGGGACATCCGCTCCGCCCTCGGGTGCGCGCAGGACGAGTCTCTGGAGAGCGAGATCTGTTCCTTCGACATGCTTGGCGAGGCCGCACTGACCGATGCCGACGCCAGGCGTTACCACGCTGCCTACCTCCAGGCCATCGAAGCCCTGGCCGGGGATTGCCCGCAGGAGCAGGATCCGCATCGGCGCCACGGCATCTCGATTAAGCTGTCGGCCCTGCATCCGCGCTACGAACCGGCGCAACTGGAAGACCTGCTGCAATTCCTGCTGCCGCGATTCCGCGAACTCGCCGTTGCGGCCCGCGAGGTGGGCATCGGCCTGACGATGGATGCCGAGGAAGCGGATCGGCTCGAGATCAGCCTGGCCCTGTTCGGCCGTCTGCTCGAGGAACCGGCGCTGGCCGGGTGGGATGGCCTCGGGCTGGCGGTACAGGCCTACCAGAAGCGCTCGATGGTCGTGCTCGAATGGCTGTCCGA
>WGBK01000424.1 GCA_015494335.1 Gammaproteobacteria bacterium
CGGCCTCGTGCCGGCGCAGGGCGTCGGCCAGGCCCAGGTTGGAGTGGCCCACCATGCCGAACACCCGCTTCACGCCCCAGTTGACCATGGTCTCGGCCATCACGTCGGTGACGGTGCGCTGGTGGGGTGTCTCCGGCTCCAGGCCGATGTAGATCTCGTCGCCGCGGATCTCCACCGGGTAGAGCTTCTGGCCGCTGTCCTCGTGGCCGCCCGGCGGGCGCCCGGTCAGCGGATCGAAGTCCCAGCCGTGCCAGGGGCAGCGGATCCAGCACTCGCCGCCCTTGCCGCGCTCGATGGTACCCTCGCCCAGCGGGCCGCCCTGGTGCGGGCAGTGGTTGTCCATCGCCGCCCACTGGCCGTCGAAGTGGGACAGACAGAGGGTGGTGGTGCGGGCGGTGACCGTCTTGACCCGGCCCTCGGGCAGGTCGCTCGTCTTGCCCACGCAGATCCAGTCGAGTTGTTCATTGCTCAAGTCGGCATCCTCCATAGTGTTTGTGGCCTTGGTTTCTGTTTCGGTTCACGCCTCTGGATTGGGTGTGTTCTCACGCCTGGCAAAGCTCGAGGCCAGCGGCAGGGCTGTCACGCCATGCAGGAAGATGCTGAGCAGCACCGTGAGCACCACGCAGGCCAGCACCTCGTCAGCACCGGGCACCTTGTAGCCCTCCACGATCAGCAACGCGAACAGGATCGATGCCAGTCCTCGTGGACCGGACCAGCCGAGAAAAAATTTCTCCCAGGGGCGCAGATCGGTTCCGGTGAGCGAGAGCCACACCGGCCCGATGCGCACCACGGTGAGAAAGGCCAGCGACAGCAGTACCGTCTTCCAGGTGGCGTGCGCCAGCCCCTGCGGCGCCAGTACCGCTCCGAAGATCAGGAAGGTGAGCAGGGTCAGCAACTGCCCCTCGCCCTCCATGAACTCGCCGATGAAGTTGCAGGAACACCTCAAAGTGTTCCCGAACACCAAGCCGCCGACGAAGGCGGCAATGAAGCCGTTGCCGCCGATCAGCTCCGCGCCGAGGTAGCACAGCAGCGCGGTGGCGAGGAAATAGATGCCCTGGTAGCTCAGCGTCGCCAGCCTGCGGTCGATGGCGAAATCCAGCAGCCGCGCGGCGAGCCAGGCGATGACGATGCCCGCCAGCGGCCCCAGCACCACCTGCAGGGTGGCGAAGCGCAGCAGGCTATCGGGCGCCTCCCCCGATCCCTGGGTAACGCCACCCGAGGCGGCCAATGCGGCGATCATCACCACCGGCAGGGCCATGCCGTCATTGAGCCCACTCTCGACGTTCACCCCTTGGCGCAACCGCAGCGGCACGCTGGGGCTGGAGACCACCGCCTGTCCCAGCGCGGCATCGGTGGGTGTGAGGATGGCCGCCACCAGCAGCGCCAGCGCCCAGGGCTGATCCGGCGAGACCCAGTGCGCCACCAGCGTCCCCAGCAGAATGGTCAGCGGCATGCCGATCAGCAGCATGCGCGCCGGGATGCCCGCACCTTTTCTCAGCGCGCCCAAGTCGATACGCGAGGCGTCCGAGAACAGGACCAGGATGAGGGTGAACTCGGCAATGCCCTGGACGATGGCGCGTTCCGACTCCATCGGCACCAGGTCCGCGCCGCCCTGGCCGATCGCCCAGCCGAAGACGGTGAACAGCATCGGCATGGTGAGCAGGGAGGATTCCAGCCGGCGCGACAGCGCCGCAAAGCCGAGGATGGCGAGCAGGATCAGGGCCAGATAGAGGTGTTCCATGGCACGGGCTCCTGTAGAGAACGGGCCCGGTGCTTCTTGGACCGCTGCCGGTATGGCCGGTGTTCGTCGTCGAGAAAGACTTGGGAATGACCTGGAAGATCTAAGCCCACGCCCTCCGAACCGTCAAGTCGCCTGGGAGCGACGCCCGGATCGGGGCCGATTGCGGGTATGGCCTTGTTACGAGTCTCGCTCCCTATTTGTGGGAGCTGGGGAGTGGCAAAGAGGGGCAAGGTGCGATATTCGCCAAAACCACCTGCATTCTTTCAGCAGGCGCCTCTCCTGATCTGCTCTCGCAAGCGGGGTGAGGGACGAATTTTCCCCGGACAACAGCGCCGCATGCGGGAGAGCAGCACGAACGTCCGACATCCCCCGAAAAAGAAAACACCGCCTCGTGGGCGGTGTTTTCAGGTTCCGGCTGTACGCGGGGATATCAGATGTACAGACAGATGTCGGATTCGCCGGCGAACTCGAAGAACCGGGCGGCACCCGCGAACTCGATACCATCGATGAAGTCGTTGGCATCCATGTCGAACAGGTCCACGGTCATCTGGCAGGCGATCAGCCGCACCTCGGCCTCCTGACAGAGCGAGCGCAGTTCTTCCAGGCTGGCCACGCCCTTGTCCGCCATCTTCTTCTTCATCATGGCGGTCATCATGGCCTCCATGCCCGGCAGGGCGGTCAGCAGGATGGGGAACCACTTGTCCATCCCCATGGGCATCGGCATGCCGGGGTTGCCGAGCGGCGAGACCTTGAGGTTCAGCTGCTTCTTCAGCAGCTGCAGACCGTAGAAGGTGAAGAAGATCTCGGTCTCATAGCCCAGCGCCGCAGCGGTGGATGCCAGGATGAAGGGCGGATAGGCCCAGTCGAGCGTACCCTTGGTTGCAATGATGGCAAGCTTTTTCTCTTCCATCGCAGTTCCCTCGTGCAGGAGGTGGGTGGGAAAGGCCTCAGGCCTTCTTGATCAGGAAGACGAACTTGCCGCCTTCTTCACCGGATTCCAGCAGCTCGTTGCCGGTCTGCTTGGCGAAGGCCTCGAAGTCCTTCACCGAACCCGGGTCGGTTGCAATGATGCGCAGCACCTTGCCGGATTCCATGCCCGCCAGGGCCTTCTTGGCACGCAGGATGGGCAGCGGACAGTTCAGGCCGGATGCGTCCAGTTCTTCGTCGAAATTCGCCATGTGCAACCTCCAGGATGCTCGTTGGTGTTTACGGGTGGGTCAATTCGGTCGATTCTTATATTCCAACCATCTGCGAATTGCAAGGACAGGCGGTTCAGAGCCCGCTCGCCCGCGCCTGCTGCGGCGGCACGATGTCGTAACCGGAGCGCGCCCAGGCGATGATCCCGCCGCGCAGGTTGACCACATTGTCCAGCCCCTGCTGCTGCAGGAAGTTGCAGGCATGGTAGGAACGCGCCCCGCTGCGGCAGTAGAGCACGATCTCGCGGTCGCGCGGCAGGTCCTGCTGGCGCAGCGGGATCAGGTGCATGGCCAGGTGTTCGGAGCCGGGGATCATCCCCTGCGCCACCTCGGCATCGCTGCGGATGTCGATCAGGGCGATCGGCTCTCCGGCCTGCAATCGCGACGCCAATTCCGTCGCATCGATCTCTTTCACGAGCATTTTCGGACCTCTCGAATTCGTCTGCGGCATGACAACCAAGCGCAATAGTATATTATTATGTCCGCATATATTCAAATGACCGTTCGGTGCGCAGTTTTGTTTCGCATCGGCATTCGGCTACATTGGCCATATCCCGAAC
>WGBK01000425.1 GCA_015494335.1 Gammaproteobacteria bacterium
TGATGGTGGCGACCGATTTCTCGCCCTTCTCCCATCGTGCCGGCCTGCGGGCAAAGGAACTGGCCGAACGCTACGGCGCCCGCCTGGTGGTAGTGCATGCGCTGGAAGACCCGGTCATCTATACCGGAGAGTACGATCCGCTGGAAATTGATCCGGCCGTGGAAGAGAACCTCGAAGCCATGGCGATGGAGAACCTGAACATCTATGTTCGCGAGCTGGGCCTGCCCGAGGATACCCCGCGCGAGGTGGTCTGGGGGTCACCCAAGTGGGCGCTGGTATCCTTCGCGCGCGAGAAGGCGGTGGACGCCATCGTCGTCGGCACTCACGGTCATCGCGGCCTGGACCGTCTGCTCGGCTCGGTCAGCAGCAGCATTGTGCACAAGGCCGAGTGCGACGTGATCGTCGTCAAGTAGCCCCCGGCTTTGAAGCCTTGTCGGACGACTCGGGGGTGTCGTCCTCCGGCACCGGATCGCGCGGGATCATCAGCTCGACCAGGCTGAATACCAGGTAGGTGAGCAGGATCCACAGCAGTGTCTCGCGCTCGGTCTGCCACAGGTAGCCGAGCAGCCCCAGCCAGGAAGCCAACGCCAGCAACAGGCCGCTGGCCGGTATCCAGTTGCGGATGCCGATCTTTTGCTGCAGCCGCCAGGCCGCGAGATTGATCAGTGCAAAGATCATCAGGAAGGTAGAGCTGGCGAAGGACGAGATGATGGTCAGGTTGGCCAGGTTGATGAACAGCAGTGTTGCCAGGCTGATCACCAGCAGCGAGAACCAGGGGATGTTGTTTGAGCGCCGGCGGAACCCGAAGGCGCGGGGCAGCGCCCGTTCCGTGGCCATCACCATCCCCAGCCGCGCGGTGCCGAACATGGTGGCGTTGATGGCCGACGAGGTCGAGAACAGCGCCGCCAGCCCGATCAGCATGTAGCCCGCCTGGCCGAGGAAGGGCTTGGCGGCAACGGCCAGGGCGTATTCCTTGTACTTCTGGATCTCCTCGGGCAGCAGGTTGCCGATGGCCACGATCGACACCAGCACATAGATGGTGATGGTGATGACGATGGACCAGATGATGCCGCGCAGCAGGTTGCGCTCCGGCGCTTCCATCTCGTTGATCGCGTTCGGGATCAGCTCGAAACCCTCGTAGGCGACGAAGATCAGCGCCGCTCCCATGATCACCCCGGCATAGCCCTGGTTGAATACCGGGAACAGGTTCTCCGGCTTGATGTAGAACAGCCCGATGGCGGCGAACAGGAACAGGATCAGTACCTTGACGGTAACGATGATCAGCTCGCTGGTGCCGCTGGCCTTGACTCCGTAGAGGTTGATGCCGAGAAAGCTGAGGATCACCAGGGTTTCGAGCAAGTGATGCATGGCCGCGTTCTCGCCGTTGCCGCCGAGCATGGCGCTGCCGTACACGCCGAAGGTATAGGCATAAAGGGACAGCGTGCCGACATAGCCGATCAGAAGCAGCCAGCCGCCGATGGCCGCGATGTTGGGGTTGCGGAAGGCGCGTTCAAGATAGGTGAAGCTGCCGCCGCTGGAGCGGTAGCGCAGGCCCAGTCGGGCGTAGCTCATGCCGGTCAGCAGGGCGATAATGCCACCCAGGGCAAAGGCGATGGGGGCGGCATGTCCGGCCTGGGCGATGGCCAGGCCTAGCACCGAGAAGATGCCGCCGCCAACCATGCCGCCTACGCCCATGGCGATGGTTTCCTTGAGGCTGAGTTTCTCTTCGCTGCCGTTGCTGGCGGGGGCTTGACGCTGACTCATGGGGCTGAGACTCTGTTGTTTTCAATCCGGTGGAGTGTATTGCATGTCCGATCTGTTCGAGGAAAAATCACGCGACTGGGACCAGAACGAGCGGGTGCTCGCCATCTCCCGCGCGGTCGGCGATGCCGTGCTGCGCCATGCGGGGCTGCGCGCCGAAGACCGCGTGCTGGATTTCGGTGCCGGCACGGGCTTGATCTGCGGCCAGATCGCCCCGCGGGTGCAGCGCATGGTTGCGGTAGACATTTCGCAATCGATGCTGGACCAGCTGGCACGCAAGCCGGAATTGCAGGGCTGCGTCGAGACCCGCTGCCAGGATATTCTCGACTGCCCGCTGGAGGAGCGTTTCGATCTGATCGTCAGCGCCATGGCCATGCATCATGTCGAGGACACGGATCGCCTGGCACGCAGTCTGTTCGGGCATCTGCTGCCGGGCGGGCGCATCGCCCTGGCCGATCTGGATGCCGAGGACGGCTATTTCCACGATACCGGGCCGGATACCGAAGGCGTCTATCACCACGGTTTCGACCGTGAGGAACTGGCCCAACGCTTTGCCGAAGCCGGTTTCGAGGATATCCGCTTCGAAACCGCCCATGTCGTGCGCAAGCACAAGGACTACCCGATTTTCCTGATGCTGGCACGGCGCCCCTGAGTCCGACAGGCTCCTGGGCGGGCTGATCTCTCAGGTCACCTTCAGGGCCATGTCTTCCAGGGTGTTGGCCGCGACATGGATGCGCATGGCGATGTCCTTGACCTGGAGCAGCATCAACTGGATGCGGAAACGGTGCCGGGCGTCGTCCTGGGCCAGCAGCAGGGCCGTGGCCCTGGCACAGTGCGCCACCACATCGTCGTACTGGTCGTGAATCTGCTCCAGCCGGGCGTCGATCAGTTCCACATTGCCCTTCTTCAGCACCGAAATGCCCTGGGTCAGGGCATCGGCCATCTCCTTGATCACGCGCAGGATAGACTCGTATTCGTTGAGGCTGTCGAGATCGTAGACATCGGCCTCGAGGCGGAAATGCTTGACGCTCAGGGTGATCCAGTCGAGTTGCACGATCATGCGGTAGATCGATTCCTTGTCGTAGGGGGCGATGAACACATCGAGCAGTTCCTTCATGTTGCGGCTCTTGATCTCGCGCGCATCGTTGGCCAGGTCGCTGATGCTCATCAACAGCCGCGGATCGTCCTTGACACAGGCCTGGTACAGGGTTTCGACCATGTGCTGGGCGATGCGCGCCTGGGATTCCATCGCGGCATTGAAGTCCACCTCGCGCGGCAGCAGGTATTTCTTGATGAATCCGATCATGTTGCGCTCCTGATCAGCAGGTAGAGATAACTGTAGAGGGCCCCGAGCAGCATCGAGACCGGGATGTTCAGCCACCAGCCGGTGACAATGCCGGCGGCGGTGCGCCAGCGTACATGGCGGGGTTTCTCGGCTGCGCCGTTTCCGAGCAGGGTTGCGGTCACCACCTGGGTAGTGGAGGTCGGCGCGCCGATGCTGGTAGCCAGGGTGTTGGCCAATGCCGCGCCCAGCTGGTTGGCCACGGCATGCAGGGTCTTGATGCGGAACAGGCCGAAGCCGAGGGTCTTGATGATGCTCCAGCCGCCGAACACCGTGCCCAGGGTAATAGCCGAGGTGCAGAGCAGGATGGCCCAGTCCGGAATACTGAAACTGCGGGTGTGACCGGTGGCCAGCAGCATCATGCCGATGATGGCCATGCCCTTCTGCGCATCGTTGGCGCCGTGGGAATACCCCAGGAAGGCCACGCTCAGGTACTGTGTGCCAACCAGAAGCGGCGCGATGCGGCGGTTGAAATGGCGCAGGATGGCCACCAGCAGCTTCATCAGACCAAAGCCGACCGCGAAACCGAGCAGAGGAGAGAACAACAGGCCCGCCACCACCTTCATCAGGCCGACCAGCTGTCCCTGCTGCAGGGCGGCCCAGCCGATATGGATGTGTTCGGAGCCAATGGCGTAGAGTCCCGCCCCGACCAGTCCGCCGGCGAGGGAATTGGAGGACGAGGACGGATAGCCCAGCCACCAGGTGCCGAGATTGTAGCTGACCGCGGCCAGCAGCGCGGCGATGACCACGGCCTCGCCGACGATGCGGGATTGCCCGTTGATGTCGACGAAGGTGCCCACGGTGTCGGCAACGGCCAGGCCCGCCGTGAAGGGGGCGATGAAGGTGAAGATGCTGACGATGGCAATGGCCGTGGGCGGGCGCATCGCGTGGGAGGCGATGGCCGTTGCCACCATGTCGGCGGCGTCGTGGAAGCCGTTGGTGAAGTCATAGATGGCCACCGTGGCCACCACCACCAGCAGGGCGATGTCGAGGGATTCCATGGACGGCAGCATAGCATTCGCGCGGCGGCTGCCCCATGATGCGAATCAGTGCCAGTGTCAGTCGAATGACAGTCCAGGGCCACGACCTGTGAGAAGATGGCTGGCATACCGGGTGGCGTGAGGCTGCCTGGACCCATCAACCCCGGAGATAACAAAAATGACAAGTCAACTGGAGATATTCATCGACAAAAGGACCCGCAAGGGTCTGATCATTGCCAGCATCATCCTGCTGGTGCTGGGCGTCATCGGCATCGTGGTGCCGCAGGTGATGTCGGTGGTGGTGGCGGCCTTCCTGGGCTGGCTGCTGCTGTTTTCCGGCATCATGGTCGGATACTACACCTGGCGCACCTTCCGTCACCGCTGGACCAGCTGGCTGAAAGCCGTGGTGCTGCTGGTGACCGGTGCGCTGATCCTGTTCAACCCGCTGGCCGGAGCGGCCGCGCTGGGCCTGGTGCTCGCCATCTACTTCCTGATGGATGGCTTTGCCGGCATCAGCCTGGCTTGGGAGCTGCGGCCGAACAAGGGCTGGGGCTGGCTGATGTTCAACGGCATTCTGTCGTTGGTACTGGCAGCCATCTTCCTCGTCGGCTGGCCCTTCTCCTCGGCCTGGCTGGTCGGGTTCTTCATCGGTATCAGTCTGTTCATCGACGGCTGGACCCTGCTGATGATCAGCCTGGCCGCGAAACACGACTGAACCGAGACCCTGGTTCGGCCGTAACGAAAGCCGCGCTTCTGCGCGGCTTTCGCGTTTTGCAAGGCGAAATTGCGGTTTACATCCACATCATCGCGCCGAACATCGTCCACTCGAGCAGCACGAAGGCGAGGATGGCGAGAAAGGCCATGACCAGTGCGCCGAGCAGGGCGTTGCCAAAACCCTCGACCTTGAAACCGGGCACCAGTGCCGAGGTCAGCATCAGGAACAGGGCGTTGAGCACGATGGCGAACAGGCCGAAGCTGAGCACCGTCAGCGGCAGGGTCAGCATCATGAGCAGCGGGCGGATGAAGGCATTGATAAAGCCCAGAACCAGCGCTGCCAGCATCAGGTCGCCGCCGCTCTCGGCACGGATGCCGGGCACGATCAGGGTCACCAGCCACAGACCGAAGGCGGTCATCAGCCACAGCAGCAGAAACATGATCAGCATGGAAAATCTCCGGGTTGAAAACCGTTGCACTATGCCACGAGCGGTGCCGGCTGTCACAAATCCGAAGCTGAAATCGCCTACCCCTGCGGTTTGCCTTGTAGTCTACCGAGGGCTGGACTACAAACAGGGGATTCCATTGCCCGAGGTCTGTTCCATGTTATCCCTGCGCCTGCTGCTGCCCCTTGTGGCAGCCCTGACA
>WGBK01000426.1 GCA_015494335.1 Gammaproteobacteria bacterium
GCCGTCAAGGGACACAATGCCGCGATCAAGAGCATCGTCACCGGCAAGGCTCCCTACGGCCCGCGCCTCGGCGGCCATATCGCCTCGATGGAAGCCCTTTTCAGCGAGCTCGACGACATCTTCCCCGAAGGCAGCGATTTCGGCGACACCGCCGCCAAGGACGCGGTCTGGGACAAGCCGGAACAGTTCCGTCAGACCGTGCAGAAGGCTCAGCAGGCCGTCGCCGAATTCAAGGCCGCGGCGGCATCGAAAAGCGGCGGCGAACTGGTCCAGGCCTACAAGCGTTTCGGCAAGAACAGCTGCGGCAGCTGCCACAAGCAATTCCGCAAGAAGAAGCAGTAACACTTGCCTCGTCTACATTTCTCAACGCGCGGCTTTGCCGTGCTGTACGGGGTTCTGCTCTGGGCGCTGCTTTCCGGCAGCGCCCGGGCCGAATCCGATACCGCGGCAACCGGCGATGAAGCCTTGATCGAGCGCGGTCGTTATGTGTTTCAGGCCGCCAACTGCCTCAGTTGTCACACCGATTTCGACAACGACGGCAAGCCGCTGGCCGGCGGACGCGAACTGAAAACGCCCTTCGGCAGTTTCATCACCCCCAACATCACCCCCGATCCCGAAACCGGCATTGGCGGCTGGAGCGACGAGGATTTCATCCGCGCGCTGACCGAAGGGGTTTCTCCCGAAGGCGAGCACTACTACCCGAGCTTCCCCTGGACCGCCTACCGCGGCATGAAACACGACGACCTGATCGCTCTCAAGCGTTACCTGGACCAGCTCGAGCCGGTTCGCCAGAAGAACCCGCCACACCGGCTGAAATGGTTTGTACAGCGCTGGACCCTGGGGCCGTGGAAATGGCTCAACCACGAGAAGAAAGACTACCCCGGCAGGAATACCGATCGCGGCGCCTACCTGGTGAATGTGCTCGGCCACTGCCAGGAGTGCCACAGCCCGCGCGACGCCATCGGGCGATTGCGCCTGAATCAGTCCTTCCGCGGCAACCCCGATCTCGAGGCGCCGAACATCCGCAACAGCAACGACGGTATCGGCGGCTGGAGCAACGAGGAACTCAACGACCTGTTCACCGACGGCATGCTTCCCGACGGCGATTATGTATCGTCGAAAATGGCGGAAGTGGTAGACTACGCGACTTCGAACTGGAGCGAAGAGGACCGCAAGGCGGTCATCCGTTACCTGCGCAGCCTGAAATAGAACTCACAACGCCGCATGCAAACCCAGATTCTCCCCGAGCTGCTGGCCACGCCGGCCGGGCAGCGCGTCGACGCCATCCTGCGCAAATGCGTACATTGCGGCTTCTGCACGGCCACCTGCCCGACCTATCAGCTGCTCGGCGACGAGCTGGACGGCCCGCGCGGGCGCATCTACCAGATCAAGGAGGTATTCGAGGGCCTGCCGGCAGACCGTAGCGTTCAACGCCACCTCGACCGTTGCCTGACCTGCCGCTCCTGCGAAACCACCTGCCCCTCCGGCGTGGATTACGGCGAACTGATCGATATAGGACGCGAGCAGGTGGAAAGCAGCGTGCCGCGACCCTTTGGCGAACGCCTGCTGCGCCGGCTGCTCGGCAGCCTGCTGCCCTACCCGTCGCGCCATGGCTGGCTGTTCCGCTCGGCCTCGACCCTGCGCGGGCTGCTGCCCACCGGCTTGCGCCAGAAAGCCCCGCGCATTCGTCCTCTCGGCAACTTCCCCAATCCCAGTAGTGACGGTTCGGCTGGCCGCGTGCTATTGCTCGAGGGCTGCGTGCAATCCACCCTCAGCCCCAACACCAACGCCGCGGCCGCGGCCGTGCTGCAGGCCCTCGGTTACGAGGTGCTGCGCGAACCCTCGCCCGGCTGCTGCGGTGCCGTCAACCAGCACCTGTCGCAGACGGAACAGGCCCGGCGCTGGGTACGCGGCAACCTCGAGCGCTGGCAGGCGCTGGACCGGCAGCAGGGGATCGATTTCATCGTTTCCAGCGCCAGTGGTTGCGGCGTGATGCTCAAGGATTACCCGCGCATTTTGCAGCAGATGCCCGCCGTACCGGACGAGCAGAAGTCGCTGGTCGAGCGCATCCGCGACCTGTCCGAACTGCTGGACGCCGAGACCCTGCGCCGGCGCCAGCCCGATTTTCGCGCGCCCGAACTACGCATCGCCTGGCACGCGCCCTGCACCCTGACCCACGGCCAGAGGCTGGTCGACCGCCTGCGCGCCCAGCTCGAGGCGCTCGGCTTCCGGCTTTCCGTTCCGCGCGACGCCCATCTCTGCTGCGGCTCCGCCGGCACCTATTCGCTGCTGCAGCCGGAGCTGTCGAAGCAGCTGCGGGACGACAAGCTCGATGCCCTCAACGCCGAGGCACCGGATCTGATCATCACCGCCAATGTCGGTTGCGAGCACCATCTCGGCAGCGCCAGCGAGCTGCCGGTGCGGCACTGGATCGAACTGGTGGCCGAAGGCCTGCCGCGATGATCTCCGCCCAGCTGGTCGAAACCTTCATCATCGCCTTCACCACATTCTTCGCCACCATCGGGCCGGTGGACGTGGCGGTGCTCTACGCGGCGATGACCCACGGTTCCAGCCCGCGGGCCAAGCGCGCCATGGCCCTGCGCGGCAGTCTCATCGCCTTTGCCATACTCGCCAGTTTCGCTCTCGGCGGGCAACTGCTGTTGCAGACCCTCGGCATTTCCCTGGCGGCGCTGAAGGTGGCCGGCGGCATCCTGCTGCTGCTGATTTCCATCGACATGGTGTTCGCCCGTAACTCGGGCATGACCTCGACCACCGACGAGGAGCAGGACGAGGCGGTGCACAAGCAGGATGTCTCGGTGTTCCCGCTGGCCACGCCCCTGATCGCCGGTCCCGGCGCCATCGGCGCCACCATGCTGCTGATGGCCAACCACCAGGGACAGACCCTGGAACAGTCCGCGGTATTCGCGGCGCTGGTGGCGGTGATCGCGCTGACCCTGTTGCTGTTGCTGCTGGCCACCCAGGTGCAACGCCTGCTCGGCGTGACCGGCATGCATGTCATCAGCCGCGTGTTCGGCGTGCTGCTGTCGGCGCTGGCGGTGCAGTTCATGTTCAACGGTCTCAAGGACAGCGGTCTGTTCGGCTGAACCGGCTTCCCCTCCGGCGCGGAGATTCACCTCGCGCCCAACCGAAATCCGAAAACTGGCAAAACCGCTTTCTCACCCTGAAAAATCTGTAATCCGCTCAGAAAAGACTATTCTCCACGGGATCATCCGTTTGTTTGCTTCCCATGCCCGACTACCGACAACGCATCCTCGAACACGGCCGTCTGCTGACCCTGCCGGAGGTCTACCTTCGTCTGCAACAGGTGTTGGCGCGCGACGACTTCTCGATGCAGGAGGTCACCGAGGTCATCCAGTACGACCCCGCCATCACCACGCGCCTGCTGAACCTGGTTCGCAGCGCCTATCTCGGGCTGGGACCGCGCATCGACACCATCAGCCATGCGGTCAATTACCTCGGCGCCCAGTCCATCCACGACCTGGTGCTGACCACGGTACTGGCGGACCGCTTCGGCGACATCCGCAACGAACAGTTCAACCTGCAGGACTTCTGGCTGCGCAGCGTGCGCACGGCCCTGTTCACCCGCGCACTGGCCCAGCGCGCCCTCGCCGACCAGGCCGAGCGCCTGTTCGTCGCCGGGCTGATCCACGATCTCGGTTACCTGATGATGCAGCAGGCCATCCCGGAGGCGCTGGACGCGCCGCAATCCCTGCCCCTGGAACAGCGTCTCGAAGCCGAGCGGCAACAGCTCGGTTTCGACAGCCATGAAATAGCCCTGGACCTGTTCGAGAACTGGCAACTGCCCGACAGCCTGCTGCAAGTGCTCGCGGCGCGGCGCAACCCGGCCGAGGCCGGAGACTGCGCCCAGTCCGCCGCCCTGCTCGCCATGGCCAGCGATCTCGCCGATGCGGTCGGAGTGGGCGCCGACCCATTGCCGCTGCCGGCCGACACGAATATCCGCGAACTTGCCGATCTCGACGAGGAAGAGGCCGCCGATGCCGTCACGGAAGCCGAACAGGAACTGGGCCATGCCATGCGCCTGCTGTTCCCCCATCTGGTCGAC
>WGBK01000427.1 GCA_015494335.1 Gammaproteobacteria bacterium
GTCATGCGCTGCATGAACACGAAGGCGGCCATCACCATGCCAATCGCTACGGCCATGATCAGGTCCACGAACACGGTCAATCCGAACACCGTCAGCATGATCAGCACGCCCGAGCGGGGTGCGCTGGGCAGTTGCTTGAGGTACTCCCAGTCGATGATATCCACGCCCACCTTGATCAGGATGCCGGCCAGCACCGCCTTGGGTATGTACAACGCCAGTGACCCCAGCCCCAACACGATGGCCAGCAATACCAGTGCATGCAGCGCACCCGAGATGGGCGTGCGGCCACCGGCGCGCACATTGACCACGGTGCGCATGGTGGCCCCGGCACCGGGCAGGCCGCCGAAGGCGCCAGCGGCGATATTGCCGATACCCTGGCCGATCAGTTCACGATTGGGCTTGTGGTAGGTACGGGTGATGTTGTCGGCCACCAACGAGGTCAGCAGCGAATCGATAGACCCCAATGCGGCGAGGATCAACCCGGACTTGATCATGTCCACCAGCAGCTCTGTTCGGAACACCGGAGTAATGAAGTCGGGGAAGCCGGAAGGAATGTCACCGATGATGGGGGCGCCGGCCATCAGATAGCGCAGGGAGTCGCCGTTCGTCTGGGTTTCGATCTGTCCGCCGCTGTAGAGATACAGCCCGACCGCACCGCCGATCAGCGCCAGCAAGGGGCCGGGGATGATGCGGTTGATGCGCTGCGGCAACAGGAAGATGATGGCCACGGTCAGCAGTGACAGCACCAGCGCCGTTTCCGACAGCTGCTGCAGGCTGTCCGGGAAGTGGGTCAGGGCGGCCATGGGCTTGGAGAGGGCCGGTGCGCCGATCAACGGTTGCAGCTGCAACAGGATGATGATGACGCCGATACCGGTCATGAATCCGGAAACCACCGGATGCGGGATCAGGCTGATGAAACGCCCCAGCTTGAGGATACCGAACAGGATCTGGAAGGCTCCCCCAAGCATTACCACGGTAAAGGCAATGGCTGCGCCCTGGGCGGGGTCATCCGGGTAGAGGCCCGTGTAATGGGTGAAGATGACGGCCATGACCACGGTCATCGGTCCGGTGGGGCCGGATACCTGGGCCGGGGTGCCGCCAAACAGCGCCGCGAACAGGCCGACGAAGATGGCGCCGTAGATACCGGCGATGGGGCCGGCGCCGGAAGTGACGCCCATGCCCATGGCCAGGGGCAAGGCGACCACGGCGGCGGTCAGTCCGCCGTAGATGTCGCCCTTGATGTTGTCGAAATGCAGGCCGTTGATCAAACGTTTCATGGGTTCTCCTGTGAATGATAGTGCCGAAGCAGGGCAATGAAGGCTTCCGCCACCGGGTTGTCGATGCTGGAGCGGTTGCGCGCAATCCAAAGGGTGATCTTCAGCGGCAGCCCGCGCACCGTCAGCTGGCGCAGCTGGCCCTTGCGCAGGGCGTCGACCACGGCGAAGCGCGGCAGGAAACTGAGATAGCGACCGCGACCGACGATCTCGACAATGGTGTCGGTGGAGCCGACTTCCAGTGCGGTTGGCAGTTGCGCAATGCCGATGTCCTGCAGTTCGCGGTCGAGGGTGATGCGGGTCGAGGATTCGGCCTCGCGCAGCACATATTCCTGCTGCGTCAGCTCGTCGATCTCGATCCAGTTCCTGCGAGCCAGTGGGTGTTGCGGCGCGCAGACCAGGACCAGTTCATCGTCGAGCCATTTCTGCACCAGGATGTCGGAGTGATCCGGCGCCAGTTCGAGCAGGGCCAGATCGGCCAGGCCGGTGGCGACACGGGTCTGGATGCGCCGCGAGTAGCCCATGCGGCTGTCGATATGAAACTCCGGATGGCTGTCGGCAAAGGCCAGCAGCAGATCGGGCAGCAGCCGTTCGCCGATGGCGAAGGTGACCTCGAGGCGAAGACGGTCGCGACCCTGACGCAGGCGACGCAGATCCTCGGTCAGGGATTTCTGGTGGTCCAGGGTCAGTCGGCTGAAGGCATAGACCTTCTCCCCGGCCTCGGTCAGCCCGAGCTTGCGCCCCTTGCGTTGCATCAGCGGCAGGCCGTAGCTGTCGTCGAGCGCGCGCAGGCGTTTGGTGACGGCGGGCTGGCCGATGTGCAGGGACCGGGCGGCCTGTTCCACTCCGCCGAGCTCGACTACGGCGCGCAGGGTTGCAAGACCCTTGAGATCGGGGAGTTTCTTATATTCCATCCTGGAATGTTACTGGATGGCGATTCATTTGAACACATCCACGATGCAGGGCATGATGGCCGAAAACAAAGCACTGACTCGGGATGATTCGTCTCTTTCGTCAGTATCCCATGTACCCTTGTCTGGAATATATTACCCCGTCCCTGACAGAAGCCCTGCGGGACTGCAGCCCGTGTTTTGCACCGGGCCGTGCCTGAGGAAACGCCATGAGCGCAAGCAGTGAATCCGTAGCGGAACAGACCGCGGACACGGTAAATCCGAAGAAACCCACCATCTTCGACTACTTCAGCTTCAAGCAGCTGGTCGCCGGTGGGCTCTTTGCCTTGATTGCGGCCTATCTGGCCATGATCGTGCCGAGTGTCGAGATCGCCTGGGTGACCGGTATCCTGGTGCTGACCATCTACCTGTTCGCCTTCGAGATCGTCGAAGTGGATGTGGCGGCGGTCACGATCATGGTGTTGCTGGGTCTGAGCGCCCTGTTCGCGCCCTGGATGGGACTGGAGCAGGGCCTGGTGGACAACCAGCGCCTGTTCGACGGCTTCAGCTCCAATGCGGTGATGTCGATCATCGCGGTGATGATCATCGGTTCCGGGCTGGACAAGACCGGGCTGATGAGCAAGGTGGCCTCCTTCATCCTCAAGATCGGCGGCAGCACCGAGAAACGCATCATTCCGATCATCTCGGGCACTGTCGGCATCATTTCCTCGTTCATGCAGAATGTGGGTGCCGCGGCGTTGTTCCTGCCGGTGGTGAGTCGCATCTCGGCGCGTTCCGGTATCCCCATGTCGCGCCTGCTGATGCCGATGGGTTTCACCGCGATCCTCGGCGGTACCGTGACCATGGTCGGTTCCAGTCCCCTGATCCTGCTCAACGACCTGATCCTGACCTCCAACCAGGCCCTGCCGGCGGACCAGCAGATGCAGGGCTTCGGCCTGTTCGATGTCACGCCGATCGGCCTCGCCCTGGTGGCAACGGGCATTCTCTATTTCGTCATTGCCGGCAAATGGGTGTTGCCGGCGAACAAGACCGAGGACTCGGTTACCAAGCCGACCGATCCGATGGAGTATTTCCGCGAGGTCTACAACCTCGATTACGCTCTCTACGAGATCGTGGTGCCCGACGGCAGCAAGCTGATCGGACAGAAGCTCGACGATGTCGAGACCAAGTATCGCATCCGCATCATCGCCTTCAAGGTCGGCAGCGATTCCAGCGCCATCGGCCCGGGCGCGCTGGCGCGCGACACGGAATTCCAGCCGGGCATGGTTCTTGGGGTGGTGGCTGCGCCCGGGCACCTCGACTACTTCGTCGAGAAATATGACCTGATCAAGCGCGATTCGCTGCGCACCTTCGTCGATGACCTGTCACCGTCCAAGGCCGGCATTGCCGAGGTGGTCATCCCTCCCGGGTCGAAGCTGATCGGCAAGTCGGCGCGCGATGTGTGGCTGCGCAAACGTTACGGCCTCGCCCTGATCGCCCTGCATCGCAACGGCGAGACCTTCCGCGAGGGCGATGATATTCGCAACATGAAGTTCCAGGCCGGTGATACGCTGATCGTCCATACCACCTGGCTGGCACTGGACCGGGCGAGCCATGACCGCGATTTCGTCGTCGTTACCACCGAGTATCCTCATGAGGAAAAGCTGCGGCCGGAGAAGCTCAAGTGGGCTGGCCTGTTTTTTGCCATTGC
This sequence comes from Gammaproteobacteria bacterium, assembly GCA_015494335.1. Classification (GTDB taxonomy): domain Bacteria; phylum Pseudomonadota; class Gammaproteobacteria; genus S144-22. Next base: position 3,876 of record WGBK01000427.1, read on the forward strand.
CCTGTCGCTGGTGCTGTTTACCGACCTGCGCCTGTCCGTGGCCCTGCTGACCGGTGCCATCGGCATGGTGTTGTCCGGTGTGCTGCGCATGGAGGAGGCCTACGAGGCGGTCAGCTGGAAGACCGTGTTCCTGCTGGCCTCGCTGATTCCCCTGGGCCTGGCGGTGGAAACCAGCGGCACTGCCAAGTGGATCGCCGAACAGGTGCTGACCGTGGTCGGTGATGCCCCGGTATGGGTCATCCAGGCCTCCGTGGCGGTGCTGGCGACCTTCTTCACCCTGGTGATGTCGAATGTCGGCGCCACCGTGCTGCTGGTGCCACTGGCGGTCAACATCGCCATCGGCGTGGGCGCCAACCCGGCAGTGTTCGCCCTTACCGTGGCCATCGCCACCTCCAACTCCTTCATCATTCCGACCCACCAGGTGAATGCCCTGATCATGGGGCCGGGCGGTTACCGGGTGGCCGATTTCATGAAGGCAGGCGGCATCATGACCGTGCTGTTCCTGGTGGTGATGATGCTGGCGATGTCGCTGGTTTTCTGAGGCCGGCTTGATCCGGCTCAGGTAATACTGCGTGAACTGTCGGTCCGTTTGAGTAAGATGGCAGCTGTTTTTTGCTGACGAATGTGAAGATGCGCCTACACCTTACGCTGCCCTGCCTGTTTCTCCTGTTCCTCTCTCCCGTTGCCCTGGCCACCGAAGGCGAGGCGTTGAGCCGTCTCGACCTGACGGGCAGCGATATCGGTTATGCCGCGCTGATGATCTTCGTCATCGCCTATCTGCTGGTGATGGCCGAGGAATTCACCCACCTGCGCAAGTCGAAGCCGGTAATCATTGCCGCAGGCGTCATCTGGGGCATGATCGCCTGGGCCTACAAGGCCTATCCGGAACTGGCTACCCTGCCGGAGCATGCAGTACGCGAAAATCTGCTCGAATACGCCGAACTGATGCTGTTCCTGCTGGTGGCGATGACCTACATCAATTCGATGGAGGAGCGCCAGGTATTCGAGGCCCTGAGGGCAAGGCTGGTGGGTTCCGGTTTCGGCCTGCGCTCGCTGTTCTGGATCACCGGTCTGCTCGCCTTTTTCATCTCGCCGGTGGCCGACAACCTGACCACGGCCCTGCTGATGTGTGCGGTGGTGCTGGCGGTGGGAGCGGGCAATCCGAAATTCATCGCCCTGTCCTGCATCAATATCGTGGTCGCGGCCAATGCCGGCGGCGCTTTCTCACCCTTTGGCGACATCACCACGCTGATGGTGTGGCAGGCGGGGCAGGTCGACTTCTGGCAGTTCTTCGATCTGTTCGTGCCCTCGGCGCTGAACTTCCTGATACCGGCGTCGATCATGCATTTTGCCGTGCCCAATGAAAAGCCCCGGGCGGTCGAGGAAACCGTGTTGATGAGGCGTGGCGCGAAACGAATCATTGCCCTGTTCCTGTTGACCATCGGTCTGGCCGTGAGCTTCCACAACTACCTGTTGCTGCCGCCGGTTATCGGCATGCTTACCGGCATGGGGCTGCTGAAGGTGTTCGGTTATTACCTCAAGGTCAGTTGCCAGCGTCGCATGCGGCTCGGCCAGGCCATCAGCAAGGAGTTTTCGGCCGGAGATGTGGTGCCCTTCGATGTATTCAAGGGTGTGGCGCGTGCGGAATGGGATACGCTGCTGTTCTTCTACGGTGTGGTGCTTTGCGTCGGCGGCCTCGGTTTCATCGGCTATCTGGCCCTGGCCTCCGAAGTCATGTACCAGCAGTGGGGGCCAACAGAGGCCAATGTGGCGGTCGGACTCATGTCATCGGTGGTGGACAACATTCCGGTGATGTTTGCGGTACTGTCGATGGAGCCGGACATGTCCCATGGACAATGGCTGCTGGTAACCCTGACCGCCGGGGTCGGCGGATCGCTGCTTTCGATCGGTTCGGCGGCTGGCGTGGCCCTCATGGGTCAGGCCCGAGGCTACTATACCTTCTTCTCCCATCTGAAGTGGACGCCGGTGGTGGCGCTGGGTTATGCCGGCAGCATCTATGCCCACTTCTTGATCAACGCCGATCTGTTCTGAGGCGTCTCAGCAGACCTGAACCCCCAAACGCAACAGGCCGGCTCAATGAGCCGGCCTGTTGCGTTTTGCCATGTATTTCGTAGTAACCGCTCAGGGGCATTCCTCGAATACCCGTGCGTTGCAGGTTTCGCAAATCTTCGGGTCCAGTCGCCGGATGATGCTGCGGAAGGCATGGGTCTTGGAATCGAAGAAGTGATCCGCACCTATATGACGGATGAAGCCGGACTTGGCCGCGAACTCGTAGACCGAGGGCTTGAGGCCAACGAAATACAGCCCGCCGCCGAGCTTCTTCAGGCGCTCGTTCTCCGAGGCCATGGCCTCGGCGCCGGCCAGATCGATGAAGTTGATGCCCGAGGCCTCGATCAGGATATGGTAGATGCGCTCGTTCTCGACGATCTTGCCGATGCGGTTCTGGATGTGATTGACCGAGCCGAAATAAATCGACATGTCGATACGGATGATCTTCAGTTGCGGACACTGCTTGACCGGCTTGATGTCGATGCTGACCAGCTTGCGGCCGGGTGTGCCCGGAGGCTCGTCGAAGGCCAGGGTCGGTATCGCCGGGGTCGAGGTCTTGGCGAGGAAGAACACCAGCGACAGCAGCACGCCGAGATAGATGGCGAACTCCAGTTCCAGGAACAGGGTGGCGAAGAAGGTGGTCAGCAGGATCGCCGATTCGGAGCGACTCAGGCGCAGGGTGGTCTTGATGTGATGAAAATCGACCAGGTTGTAGGCCACCAGCAGGATCACGCCGCCCATGGCCGCGATCGGCAGGTAAGCGGTCAAAGGAGCGATCAGCAGTACTATGCCCATCAGGAAGATGGCGGCGAAGATGGCCGACATCGGGGTCCGCGCGCCGGCATCGTAGTTGATACCGGAACGGGTGAAGGAGCCGGAACCGGCATAGCTGGAGAAGAAACTGCCGAAGATGTTGGACATGCCCTGGCCGATGAACTCCTGGTTGGCGTCAATGCGCTGGCCTGACTTGGTGGCTACTGCGCGCGAGATGGATACCGCCTCGATCAGGCCGAGCAGGGCCACGGCGAAGGCCTGGGGCGCCAGCATTCGGATGGTCTCGAAGGAGAACTCGGGCCTGGACAGGGGTGGCAGCTGGGCGGGAATCTTGCCAACCAGCGCGATACCGTCGGTGAACTGGTTGAAGTAGAGGGCGACCAGGCTGCCGACGATCATGCCCGCCAGCAGGTTGGGAAACTTGGGCAGAAACTTCTTCACCAGGATCGCCGTGACCAGCGTGACCAGGGCAATGGTGAAGACATAGGGGTTGAATTGATCGAAATCCTTGAACAGGTCGAGCCAGGTATGCAGGAAAGACTCGCCTTTCGGGATGTGGATGCCGGAGATGTTTTTCATCTGGCTGGACGCGATGAGGATGGCTGCGCCAGCAGTGAAACCGATGACCACGGTATGTGATACGAAGTTGACCAGGCTGCCCAGTCGTGCCAGGCCGAAGGAAAGCTGGTACACGCCGGCGAGGAAGGTCAGCGTCAGCGCCAGTCGTATGAATTCCGGGCTGCCCGGTTCGGCGTAGGAGCTCAGGGTCGAGAACACGACGATGGAGATGGCCGTGGTCGGCCCCGACACCAGGTGATAGGAGGAGCCGAACAGCGCCGCTATGATCGGCGTGACCATGGCGGTATAGAGGCCGTATTCGGGCGGCAGGCCGGCGATGGTGGCGAAGGCCACGCCCTGGGGCAGCACGATGACGGCGCCGGTAAGGCCCGCGAACACATCGGCGCGCAGGGTATCCTTGTTGACCAGGCGCATCCATTTGAGGAAAGGGAAGATATCCGACAGTTTGAGTGACTTCATCGAGCTTGAACAGGTTGAGTGTGAACGGAATCCGACCACTGGCAGGCTGTTGAAAAGCCTCCGGAGTAGACACTCCAATGCCAAAAACATACAAGGGGGCTCAAGTACTCGGGAATGTTCGGTACGCAGCGCCTTTTGTCGTTTATTGCCTGATCTCTATCCCGGGGGCTTTTCACCAGTTTGCAAGAACCGGTGCCGACATCAGGGCGCAGACAACCGGTTCAACCACCTATCGGAGGACATGAGCCGAGAAACCGGGGAAACGGGTTCACCGAGGAGTTCTGCAAGGCGCTGCGGCCCTGTGTTAGCAAATCATTATATTCTTAACGCCGATTTCGGCAAGTAAAGAAGGGATATTAGCGCAGGGAATTCTGTGATTGATTGCTCGAAGCGGAAAAAATGTCCATTTGCGGGTCGTGTACTGCGGTTTCCACCCCAAACAGTCCCAGAAGACTGTGGAACAGGTTGTCGTGGGAAAGGGGCTGATTCTTGCGCCCGGCCGCCGCCTGGCGGAGGGAGTCGGGGATATTGCTTCCCAGCCAGAGAACCGAGGGCACGTGGGTCTGGGCCTCGGGGGCAAGGAAATAGGGCAGGCCATGCAGGTAGATGCCCTTCTCGCCGAGAGATTCGCCGTGATCGCTTATGTACCACAGGGCCGTGGCGTATTGCGGGTCGTATTGCCGCAGCAGATCGATGGCCCGATCGAGCACGAAATCGGTATAGAGAATGGCATTGTCATAGGCGTTGTTGATGGCCTCGACGCTGCACTGGTCCAGCTCGTTGGTCTTGCACACCGGTTTGAAGCGCTCGAATTCGGCAGGGTAGCGCTTGTAGTAGGCCGGGCCGTGGTTGCCCATCTGGTGCAGCACGATGATCTTGTCACGGCCGGGGTTGCGGGCGATCCATTCCGGAAGATTCTTGAGCATGCCCTCGTCGCGGCATTCCGGATTGCAGACGGGGTTGTTCTTGGGTTTTCGGTAATCCTCGTGAGGCACTCGCACGGCCACGCCCTTGGAGCTGGAGTTGTTGTCCAGCCACAGGACATCCACACCGGCACGCTGCAGGATATCCAGCACATTGTCGCTGTTGCGCGCTTCACCGTTGGAGAAGTTGTCACGGGTCAGCTGCGAGAACATGCAGGGTACCGACAGAGCCGTGGAGGTACCACAGGATGAGAAATCGGTGAAATTGATCAGCCCCTGACGCTGTTCCAGACGGGGGTTGGTCTTGCGTGCATAACCGTTGAGCGAAAAATGATCGGCACGGGCGGTCTCGCCGACCACCAGAATCACCAGGCGAGGTTTTCCTCGATCCGCGGCGAGCCGGGCGTCGGTACCGAGCTTGCGGAACTCGCGGCGGCCATCGGAGATCTGGTCATTGGCATAGCGAATGCCCGAGTAGAGGAAATAGATCGGGTTGGAGTAGAAACGCACCGGCTTGTGTTCGCGGAAGAACGAGGAATACGGCTTGTAAAAAACCAGGATCACGATCACCAGCCCCAGCAGGGTCAGTCCAAGCAGGCGCAAGCGCATCCACAGGGCTCGCCATCCACGGATGGGTACAAGCTCCACGCGCCAAACCAGCAGCGACGGCAGAATGCCGAGCAGCAGCAGGTACAGCAGCAGCTTGAGCGAGAACAGGTCGCTGGCCTCGGCGACATTGGTTTCCAGGGTATTGCGGATCATGTCTGCATTGATCACCGTGCCGTAGTTGTCCATGAAATAGGCGGCCAGGGAGGCGGCAATCAGCAGGATCGTCAGCAGGGGCTTGAGCAGGGGCCGCCAGCCGATCAAGCCGAGCAGCAACAGCGTGAACAGGAATTGCAACACGACAATGGAAGCCAGGAAGGGCAGGTTCCCCCCGTCGAGCGGATAGATCTCGAGCACCTTGCGGTAATAGCTGAGGTTGTCGACCCCGGTCATCCAAAGGGCGACAAACAGGATCAGTTGCTGGCTGGAAAGCTGGAATCGGGGTAATGACATAAGCGTGGCGTCTGGGGTTCGGTAGCAAGCTTGATCGGGGAAATGTTAACCCGGCGTAAGCTGGGACAAGGGTATCACGGAAGGGTTTCGATCAGGGATGCCTGCTGCAATACATATTCACGAAACTTCTGCGCCAGGGGCGACAGGCGCTTGTCGCGGTGTTGCACCAGATACCAGGTGCGCAGCAAGGGAAAACCCTCGGCCTCGACCACCGCCAGGCGGCCTTCCTGCAGCTCGGCCTCCAGAGTGTGGATCGAGACCACGCCCAGCCCCAACCCGGCTTCGACGGCCTGCTTGATCGCTTCGTTGCTGTTGACCTCCATCCGCGCATCCAGGTGCAGATCACGTTCGTTGAAGAAGCGCTCCATGGCCATGCGGGTGCCCGAACCCGGCTCGCGCACGACGAAGCCATGTTCGAGCAATGCCGGAATACTCGCCGGACCCTGCTCCTTCAGCAGCGGATGATCCGGCGCAGCCACCACCACCAGCGGGTTCTTCATGAAGGACACGGCCTCGATGGGCAGGTTGTCCGGCGGCTGTCCCATCAGCACGATGTCCGCCTCGTTGTTCTGGATCTGCTGCAGCAGGCCGGCACGATTGGTGACCTCGAAATGAACCTGCATCGACGGGAAATCGTCCCGGAAACGGGCCAGCAGCTTGGTGGCTACGGCCGAAACCGTGGAGGCCACCACCAGCTTGAGTCGGCCCAGCTGGCCGTCGGCGATCATCTGCAGGCGTTCCGCGGTGGTTTCGACCTGTTGCAGCAGATTGCGGCTCAGCGCCAGCACCTCCTCGCCGGCATCGGTGAGCAGCAGGCTGCGACCCTGTTTCTGCAGCAGCCTGTATCCGACCGCCTGTTCGAGTTGCTTGACCTGCATCGATACCGCGGGCTGGGTCAGGTAGAGCTTGCGCGAGGCGCGGGTGAAGCTGCTGGATTCAGCGACTTCGAGAAAGATGCGTAGTTGTCTCAGGGTGATGTTCACAGGATCTATTATAAGTAAATACTTATGAAAAGTATCAAAAACCGTGAATGGTTATTATGTCTTTCCGGGTTTATAGTCGCCGCAATTGGTCGGGCCGGGTGCCTTGCCGAAAGCTTTTGCGAATACTTTTGAACCGATAAAGAGGAAATATCATGGATCAATCCAATCGTTACGCGGATCTCAGCCTCAACGAGGAAGATCTGATTGCCGGCGGCAAGCATGTTCTCGTTGCCTACAAGATGAAGCCGGCCGAGGGCCACGACTACCTGGCTACCGCGGCTCATTTCGCTGCCGAGTCATCCACCGGCACCAATGTCGAGGTTTCCACCACCGACGACTTCACCAAGGGCGTCGATGCGCTGGTCTATCACATCGACGAAGAAACCGAAGACATGCGCATCGCCTATCCGATGGAGCTGTTCGATCGCAACATGACCGACGGTCGCATGATGCTGGTTTCCTTCCTGACCCTGGCCATCGGCAACAACCAGGGCATGGGCGACGTGGCCCACGCCAAGATGATCGACTTCTACATGCCCCGCCGCGCCATCGAACTGTTCGACGGTCCGGCCAAGGACATCAGCGATCTGTGGCGCATTCTCGGTCGTCCGATCAAGGACGGCGGTTATATTGCCGGCACCATCATCAAGCCGAAGCTGGGCCTGCGCCCCGAGCCTTTCGCCGAAGCGGCCTACCAGTTCTGGCTGGGCGGCGACTTCATCAAGAACGACGAGCCTCAGGGCAACCAGGTCTTCTGCCCGGCGAAGAAGGTCTACCCGCTGGTCTACGATGCCATGAAGCGCGCCATGGACGAAACCGGCGAGGCCAAGATCTTCTCCGCCAACATCACCGCGGACGATCACTACGAAATGCTGCACCGCGCCGATTTCATCCTCGAAACCTTCGGTCCGGATGCCGACAAGGTCGCCTTCCTGGTCGATGGTTATGTGGGTGGCCCCGGCATGATCACCACGGCTCGACGCAACTACCCGAACCAGTACCTTCATTACCATCGTGCCGGCCACGGCGCCGTGACCTCGCCCAGCGCCAAGCGCGGCTATACCGCCTATGTACTGGCCAAGATGTCCCGCCTGCAGGGTGCTTCCGGTATCCATGTCGGCACCATGGGCTACGGCAAGATGGAAGGCGACAAGGACGACCGCGCCATTGCCTACATCATCGAGCGCGACGAGTACCAGGGTCCGGTCTACAACC